>NZ_JAFYUW010000009.1:0-32805 GCF_017549435.1 Brochothrix sp. | reverse complement strand
TGAACCAACGCAAGGCGCAGGGGCAGTAGCGATGTTAGTCACTGCTAATCCACGTTGTTTAGCATTTAATAATGACAATGTCTACATGACAGAAGATATTATGGATTTTTGGCGTCCTCTTTACTCTGAAACAGCTGTTGTTCAAGGCAAATATTCGACTGAACAGTATGTTCATTTCTTTGAGGAAATGTGGGCAACTTACACCGAAAAAACAGGATTATCTCTTGCTGATTTTGAAGCATTATGTTTCCATTTACCTTATACAAAAATGGGCAAAAAAGCATTGGATACGATCATTACTACCGTTGATGAAGAAAAACAAGCGGAACTGTTAAACTATTATCAATTAAGCACAAAATACAGTCGACAAATCGGTAATATTTATACGGGCTCACTTTATCTTGGATTAATGTCTCTCCTTGAACATCAAACAACGTTAACAGAAGGTTCACGTTTAGGCTTGTTCAGTTATGGATCAGGAGCTGTTGCAGAATTTTTCAGTGCGACACTCGTTGAAGGTTTCGCTAATCAATTATATACAGCGGCGCATACTGAACAACTGGCACAACGTAAACGCTTAAGTATTCCAGAATATGAGGAACTATTTAAAGCGACTTTACCGACAGATGGTTCTGACTACAGTATCGATGAAAAATTAGATCAAGCACCCATTAAGTTAGTGGGTATGAAAGAACATATGCGTTTGTATACTGCTAAATAAACATAAGTAAAACCGTCTCTTATCCGCACAATTGTGTTGGAAAAGGGACGGTTTTTTTATTTAATACGATGTCGCCACTCTAAAGGAACCAGTGGACAAACGAGAGGTAATGTCTTTTTTTTACGATGTTTCGCAATCAATCGATAAAGCTTATCACGTATACCTTTGGGAATAAGATAACCTAATGGCGCCAATCGACCGATGAACGGTAGCTGTCTTAATGTTTCGATAATAGCCGTTGATTCATAGTAGACAGAAGTATCGCTAAACAGAATAACGCTATCAATGGTTACATCAACAGGCTGTTTTTTTATACGTTCTTTAAAATAGTCGGAATCGATAGAAGTAAGTTGAAATATTTCTTTGCGATCAAGCCGTAACAAGACACGGATAAACGAATGGCAGAGTAGACACTCGCCATCAAATGCGAGTAATGGCATGTTAATCAACCCCTTTTTAATCCACTACTTACATTAATTAAAACGCAAAAAAGCAATAAACTCAAATAATTTAATCGAATAAATGTAAGGCTGCAATTCGTGTCAGTGCTTCAGCGATACGTTTTTCATCAATTAATAAACCCACGCGAATATAACCTTCGCCATATGTACCAAAACCACTACCATCGGCTACTGCAACATCTGCTTCATTAAGTAATAGCGCTGTGAAGTCAGTGCTTGTATAGCCGTTTGGAACAGGTAACCAAGCAAAAAAAGAACCCTGAGGAGCCGCAACCTCCCAACCGATAGCTTGGCAACCACTTATTAAAGCATTGCGGCGTTTTTCATAACGTGCGACTAAATCCGTCACATTTTGCTGATCACCCAATAAAGCTTCGATTGCTGCTTCTTGAATAGCAGGAAAGAGACTGACAAATAAATGATCTTGTACAAGGTTGATTGCTTCGATTGCAGTGGCATTTCCAACTGCAAACCCAACACGCCAACCAGCCATATTATATGTTTTAGATAAGGTATAAAGTTCTATCCCGACCTCTTTAGCGCCAGGTGTTTCGAGAAAACTAGGAGGTTTTACGCCATCAAACCCAATCCCGCCATAGGCAAAATCATGAAGTACGCCAATCGTGTGTGTTTTCGCTAAAGCAACTGTTTCAGCAAAAAATGCCGGTGTTGCGATTGCGCCAGTCGGATTGTTAGGATAATTTAAGTAAAGCCACTCCGCACGTTTTTTATCAGCTTCACTAAGTCTTGTGTAATCGGGTAAAAAGTCATTTTTTTCTTCTAGAGGCATTGAAATGATTTCTGTGTCAAATAAAGCTGGACCACTAAGGTAGTCAGGATAACCAGGGTCAGGTAAAAGCATGGCATCGCCAGGATCCATTAAACAAAGTGGCAATTCAACTAAACCTGTTTTACTACCGAATAGAATTGCGACTTCTGATGTTGGATCTAGTGTTACATTATATTCACGCTGGTAAAATGTTGCGACAGCAGCTTTGAATGTATCCAGGCCAGAAAAAGGACCGTAACCATGATTTTTAGGTGAAGCGGCACTTTCCTGTAATTTTGCTACGATATGGGGAGGCGTTGGTTGGTCAGGATTTCCTTGACCGAGATTAATAATATCGCGACCTTCAGCTTTCGCTAAGTTGACATTACGAACAAGCGTTGCAAAAAATTGCGGTGGAAGTTTTTTCATACGTTGGGATAATTTCATTAAGGTCACCTTTCTCTCACTGTAATGAGTTCTATTTTACAGCTATCGGAATTTTCTGTCTATAGCATAATCGGAAAATGCGTTATAATAAAAGAATGAACAAATCGAGGGGGAAAAACGGATGGAAATAACGTGTATACAGATGGCAGTTGCTTTTGGAGACCCAAAGACCAATTTTAAAAACGTTGCTACAAAAATAAAAACTGCGGCTCAAACTGGAACTGATGTGATAATATTACCTGAAATGTGGAACACTGGTTATGCCTTAACAGAATTAGCAACAATTGCCGATGAAGAAGGCAAAGAAACCCAATACTTATTGTCGAAACTCGCAGAACAGTTAAAAGTGAATATTATTGGTGGTTCAGTTGCAGTAAAAGAAGAGGGGGAATTTTACAATCGAACGTACGTGTATGATCGCACAGGCAAATTATTGAGCCAGTATGATAAGGTACATTTGTTTGGTTTGATGGCTGAAGATAAGTATCTAACCGCTGGTAGAATGGAACATCTTTTTGAACTGGATGGCATTAAGCAAAGCAGCGCTATTTGTTACGATTTACGCTTCAGTGAGTGGCAAAGACATCATGCGTTAAAAGGAGCGCACGTATTGTATGTGCCCGCACAATGGCCAGAGCCTCGACTGCATCATTGGCGTACCTTGTTACAAGCCCGCGCAATTGAAAATCAATGTTTTGTAGTTGGTATCAATGTTTGTGGTAACAATCCAGAAAATATTTTTGCTGGACATTCTTTAATAGTTAACCCTTGGGGAGAGATTATTGCAGAAGCAGATGCCGAAGAACGTTTCTTAAGTGCAAACTTAGATTTAGAGCAGGTAGCAGAAGCTCGGGGACGTATTCCTGTTTTTGCAGATCGTCGTCCTGAATTATATCAGCTAGATAAGTAAATATAGAAGACTCGTTCTTCAAGCTTCGTTCGTTTTGAGGTATAATATAGTTGTAATAGAAGCGGAGCCTTAGCTAACCGTATTCGACTAAAGGAGATGACTTATGGACGCGTTAACTCGATTAAACAATGCCATGACCAATAAAGGAACAGCTTTTACAAAAGCAGAACGTGAAGCATACGGTTTGGAAGGTTTATTGCCACCAGCCATTCAAACAATTGAGCAACAAAGTGAACAGGCCTATCAACAATTTTTAGCGAAAGCGGATGCGATGAGTCAACACCTCTTTTTAATGGGGTTATACGATACAAACCGTGTGTTGTTTTATCATTTAATTGGCGCACATGTCACGGAAATGTTACCTGTTATTTACACGCCTACGATTGGCGATGCTGTCATTCGATACAATGAAGATTACACATCACCAAAGGATGCGTTATTTTTATCAATCAACGATTCAACGTCCGTAATTCAACGAATTGTAAAACAGCGTGCCACTGAAAACCCTCATATAAAAATGATTGTCATTACCGATGGTGAAGGCGTACTTGGAATTGGAGACTGGGGAATTAATGGTGTGAATATTGCCATTGGTAAACTAGCTGTCTATACAGTGGCAGCAAAAGTGAACCCTGCTGAAGTATTACCTGTCGTATTGGATGTTGGGACAAACAACGAGACATTAATTAATGACCCGTTTTATCTGGGTAATCGTCATGAGCGAGTGCGTGGCGAACGTTTTGATACGTTTATTGAAACAATTGTGCAAACAATGACAACAAATTATCCGAATGTATTGTTGCACTGGGAAGATTTTGGTCGTGAAAATGCGGCACGTATCTTAGAAAAATATCGCAACGATTATTTAACATTTAATGACGATATACAAGGCACAGGAATTATGGTTGTAGCAGCCGCTGTGTCTGCCTCAAAAGCAGCAAACATCAAACTACCATCACAACGCATTCTCATTTTTGGTGGTGGAACAGCAGGGATTGGTGTCGCAACACAACTCTTAGATGAAATGTCACGCCAAAGTGGGCAAGATGAAGCCGTGATTAAACAGCAACTCTTTATTTATGATCGTTTTGGCCTTGTGACAACTGAGCATGAGGATTTAACAGACGGGCAAAAACAGTTTGCACATGAACGTTCAGAATTAGGTGACCTTGATACGACAGATTTAGTCGCAGTTATTAAACAACTTAAACCCACCATGTTAATTGGTGCATCAGGTGTTACAGGTGCCTTTACAGAAGATGTTGTCAGAGCAATGGCTGAGGTATCAGAACAACCCGCCATTATTCCGTTATCAAACCCAACCCGCTTATCTGAAGCTAAACCAGAAGACATTATCAAGTGGACTAATGGACAAGCCCTCGTAGTGACAGGCAGTCCGTTTGCACCTGTTGACTACAAGGGTGTGACTTACACAATTGGACAAGCTAACAATGCGTTATTGTATCCAGGGTTAGGATTAGGAGCTGTCGTTTGTCAGGCAGAACGAATTACAATGGGAATGCTTAGTGCTGCAGCGAATGCCGTAGCTAATTTAGTTGATACGAGTGTTGTAGGTGCACCGCTATTGCCGAAAGTAGCCGATTTACAACATGCATCGTTAGCAGTAGCAACAGCTGTTGTGAAGCAAGCCGTCTCAGAGAAACTCAATACCATCACAATCACTGATGCTGAAACAGCAGTACGTGAGAAGATGTGGGAAGCAACCTATCATTAAGAATATCGAATAAACATAACCCCCGTTCTTGTGTATCATGCAAGAGTGGGGGCATTTTTCATCTCAGGAGAGATAAAATAGCTATCTTAGTGAGTACGAAGATGAAATGAATTGGAAAAGAGATGTCTCACTTTTATTATGAGTAGATGTAAAAAACAAAAAAAGACTATTCCCATTTGATGGAAATAGTCTTTTTAAATAAATAAAGTGATAACTGCCTTATTTTGCTTTTGTTTTACCTTTCCACCCTTGATAACCACCTTTAAGTTGGTAGATATCTTTTGCACCTTTTTTCGCCATTTTGATAGCGAAACGGTTGCTACGAGCAGAACCTTGGCAATAAATGTAGATTGGTAAATCTGTACGAAGTTCATTAGAACGTTGACGGAATTGTGAAAAAGGAATGTTACGAGCACCTAGAATATGTCCTGCGTCAAATTCACGTTGTTCACGAACATCAATTAATTGAGCTTTACGATACCCTTGTTTGAATTCATCTTCTGTTAAGCGCGTAACAATACGTCGTGCGCGAACAACAAAATAGAGTTGGTAAAGAACAATAGCGGCAATAACCACCAATAGTGTAATCAAGAATTTCAATAGTGACACCTCTTCTTAGTTAATTCAATACCTCTTAATTATAGCGATAGTTGTGTTGTTAATAAAGAGATATTTCTGTTTATTTTTAAATTATACTAATTACTGACAATCTTTCCTGCTAATAAAGGATCCGCTTTCACGAAACGAGCATCTGTTTCCAATAAAGATGGCGTATGTTCGATTTCTTGTAGTGCTTTGAAAGAAGCAATTGCAACTTCAACTTGTTTATCTGTGGGTTCTTTTGTCGTTAGAAGCTGTAACCATAAACCTGGATACCCCAAGTACTTTAAAACAGGAATATTACGACATTTATTTGTTGCCTGCAATACCTCGAAAGAAATTCCCATAACAACTGGAATTAAAAGAATACGAGATAGTATCCGTAACCAAAATGGATCGGTTGGGAAGAAGAAATAAACAAACATGCCAATGATCACTGTAAATAAAATAAAACTTGAACCACAGCGATAATGTAGACGCGTTGCTTTTTGGACATTAGCAACCGTGAGTTCTTGTCCACTTTCATAACAATTAATGACCTTGTGTTCTGATCCATGATATTGAAAAACTGTTTTTATCAACTTTGTTTGTGAAATTGCTAACAAATAAGTAACCAATAAAATCAGTTTGAAAACACTTTCTAAGACAACTTGTAAGGCATGTCCAGGGAAAATTGGTTGTAGAAGACCTGCTAAAAAAACAGGGATTAAGGTTAAAGCGAATTTAGCGAAGAGGAAGGTGAATACTCCCAATATCGCAATACCAATATAAAGGCTCGTATCAATGATTTTTGAACGTTTCTTTTCTGGTTCTTTTTCCGGTTCTTCTTGTTGTTCCGCTGAATAATTTAAATGTTGTCCACCGATTTTAGTCGATTCTAACAAAGCAATTACTCCACGGATAAGAGGCACTTTTTTTAATTTTTGCGCCCATGGTTTTGATTGTCTTTCTAAATAGTAATAACTCAGACTGTCATCCGCGTGACGAACGGCAGTAACTGTGTGTTTTCCAGTACCAAACATCACACCTTCGATGACAGCCTGGCCCCCATAAACACTCTTAGATTCACTCATGTTTGTGCTTCCTTTCTGTCTGTAAAAGATAACTATTAGTATAGCATAAAAACAGTTAATGCTATAACAAAGTGAAACAGATATCTAATAAAAAAGTAAGTATTGTTAGAATATTCTAACAGGACTAAAATATGGTATACTGAAGCAGTATATATCTAAAGATAAAGGGGATGTTATCATGCAAAGAATAGAGAAAATACGCAAGAAAATGGACGAACAAGGGATTGAATCCGTACTTGTGACAAGTCCTTATAATCTGCGCTATGCGACAGGTTTTACTGGATCAACTGGTATTGCAATTATTACTCAGGAGGCCGCTTACTTTATTACGGATTTCCGCTATACTGAACAGGCGACTGCTGAATGTAGTGAATTTACAGTCGTAGAGCATCATTCGTCAATGTTTGAAGAAGCTAACAAATGTTTACAAACGCATCAATTGAAAACGCTACACTATGAAGCGGATTATGTAACTGTGACATTAAAACAAGAATTAGTGAAATCATTTGGAGTTAATCTTGAACCAGTAAGTGGTCTTTTTGAAGCATTACGTATGGTGAAAGATGCTGCTGAAATAGAAGTCGTTAAACAAGCGATCGCTATTAGTGATAACGCGTTTAGTGCAATTTTAGATTTTATTCGTCCAGGAGTAACTGAACAAGAAGTATCGAATGAGTTATTGTTTAATATGATGAGACAAGGTGCAACAGGTGCATCGTTTGATACAATCGTAGCATCTGGACATCGTTCAGCAATGCCACATGGTGTCGCATCGAATAAAATAATCGAAACAGGTGATTTTGTTACGCTTGATTTTGGTTGTTATTACAATGGGTATGTTTCGGATATGACACGTACAATCGCGGTTGGTGAACCAAGCGATAAGTTACGCGAAATCTATGATGTAACACTTAAAGCAAACTTAGCGGTGATCGATCAAGTTCGTGCTGGTCAAACAGGTATCGAGATTGATAAAATTGCACGTGATGTAATTACAGCAGCAGGATACGGCGAAGCCTTTGGACATTCGTTAGGTCACGGTATTGGACTAGAAATTCATGAAGGACCGAATGCTTCAGCAAAATCACCGCATGTGATAGAAGCGGGAAATATTATTACAGATGAACCAGGTATTTATTTACCGGGAATCGGTGGCGTGCGTATTGAAGATGATATCCTTATCAAAACGGATGGTATTGAGGTCTTAACACATTCACCAAAAGATTTGATTATCTTATAAACATCACTTTTAAATACCAAAATTCAGGCTGTTCTTTATCTAAGTTAAAAGATAAAGGGCAGTTTTTATTTTATAATATGTAAAAATGTGCTAAAATTAATCGATGAATGTACATTTTTAATGGTATATTAGAAGTCATTGAACTTATAGAGAATAAAATGTATGTTTGAGCAATGCTTCTATAAGTTAGGAAGACTGAATGGAAATGTTGAATTGCCAGGGGCCACGTGTGAATTTGGGGTAGAAAAAACCGAGTAAACAAGTAGGAGCAACTTCATTTGACGTTTGTCTTCAGTCTGCAATCATGTCATTATTTTATGTAGTAAACTAAACAACAAAATTAAGGGAGTGCATATAATGTTATCGTTAAAAGAGATTAAAGAAATTATTTCGTTAGTTGATGAGTCGAGCTTAACAGAGTTTAAATTCAAAACAGAGCAAGGGGAATTATCACTTAAAAAAGAAGAACAACTCGTAACAGCTGCCCCAGCTGCAATTGTTCAAGCGCCACAAGTACAACAAACAGCACCAGCAGTGGAAGCGCCAGCAGCACCTGTTGCTACACAACCACAAGAAACAGCTGGAACTGCAATTAAATCACCAATGGTAGGAACATTCTACAGCGCTTCAAGCCCAGATGTACCTGATTTTGTAAAAGTTGGCGATCGTGTATCAAAAGGCCAAGTTGTTTGTATAATTGAAGCAATGAAATTATTTAATGAAATCAAATCAGATGTTAGTGGTGAAGTTGTCGAAATTCTTGCTGAGAGTGGTCAGCTTGTAGAATTTGATCAACCGTTATTTAAAATTAAAGAAGATTAAAGGGGACGAAAAAAATGATTAAGCGTGTTTTAATTGCTAACCGTGGAGAAATCGCTGTTCGTATTATTCGTGCCTGTAAAGAATTAGGTATTGAAAGTGTAGCGATTTATTCAACTGCTGATCAAGATGCATTGCATGTACAATTAGCGGATGAAGCATACTGTGTTGGTCCAGCACCATCTACAGAAAGTTACTTAAACACAAGCAACATTGTCAGCGTTGCAAAACTTACTGATTGTGATGCGATTCACCCAGGCTATGGTTTCTTATCTGAGAACCCTGATTTTGCTGAAATTTGTCGCGAGTGTAAACTGATCTTTATCGGTCCCTCACCAGAAGCTATTTCACAAATGGGTACTAAAGATGAAGCGCGTGAAACAATGCGTGCAGCTGGCGTGCCAGTCGTTCCAGGTTCTGTGGGAATTGTTGAAAGTATCGAGAACGCATGCGAAGTTGCTGAAGGTATTGGCTACCCAGTTATCATCAAAGCAACTGCAGGTGGTGGCGGTAAAGGTATTCGTGTTGCACGCGATGAGAAAGAGCTTATCGAAGGTGTAACAATTACACAAAAAGAAGCTGCCGCTGCTTTTGGTAACCCAGGTGTTTACCTTGAAAAATTCATTGAAGATTTCCGTCATGTAGAAATTCAAGTAATGGCAGATAACTTTGGGAATGCAGTTTATGTTGGTGAACGTGATTGTACAGTTCAACGCCGTATGCAAAAATTAATTGAAGAATGTCCATCGCCAGCATTGAATGATGATTTACGTGCTGAAATGGGTGACGCTGCTGTTAAAGCTGCCCAAGCTGTAAATTATTCAGGTGCAGGAACAATCGAATTTATTTTTGATTATCATCAAAACAAGTTTTACTTCATGGAAATGAACACGCGTATCCAAGTAGAACATCCAGTTACTGAAATGGTTTATGGCATTGATTTGATTAAAGAAATGATTTCAATCGCTAATAATAACCCATTAAGTGTGAAACAAGAAGATTTGAAGAGCAATGGTTGGGCAATCGAATGTCGTATTAATGCAGAAGATCCAACAAACAACTTTATGCCTTCAGCTGGCTTAATTAATTTCTACTTACCACCAGGCGGTTACGGCGTACGTGTCGATTCAGCCGCTTACCCTGGTTACCGTATTCCACCTTACTATGATTCAATGGTTGCTAAGCTCATTGTTCATGGTGATACACGTGAAGAAGCAATTGCGCGTATGAAACGAGCGCTTGCTGAATTCAGTATTGAAGGAGTTAAAACAACGATTCCTTTCCATCAACGTGTATTGAATCATGAAAAATTTATCGATGCCGATTTTAACACGAAATTTTTAGAAACATATGATGTAATGAATAATAACGCGTAATAATTCGGGAGGTGATTCAAATGATAGGTACTCAAACACAGCCGAAAGAATTAGGTCAAATTGAAGTGGCACCAGAAGTTCTTGGTGTGATTGCAGGTATTGCTGCTAGTGATGTTGATGGTGTCGTTGAGATGCATGGCACGTTCTACAATGCCCTTGCAGAAAAATTTGGTCGTGTAAATTATACAAAAGGTGTTAAAATAGATATGATAAACGATGCAATCGTTGTTGATGTTTATATTACCGTTGCGTATGGAAAAGCATTGCCACTTGTTGCTGAAAAAGTACAAGAAAATGTTCAATCAACAATATTTACAATGACTAATCTTGATATAAGAGAAGTCAATGTTCATGTAATTGATGTGCAAATTGCCAAGCATGACATCGGTCATTAATCGCAGATGCTGTGCAAATAGAGGAGAAAAGTAGAAGCTATGAAAAGACGTGAAGCACGAGAGAAAGCAGTTCAAATCTTATTCCAATTTAATTTTGATGAGGCTTTAACTGTCGAAGTGGCTGTAAACAATGTAATCTCTGAGCCAGACGAATACCTAATGGGAATCGTCAAAGGGACTTTAGCCAAAGAAGCAGAGCTTGATGAAAAAATTAAAGAACATTTAGTGAAATGGCGTATTGAGCGAATTAACAAAGTAGATCTTGTTATTTTACGTATTGCGACATATGAATTGATGTTCGACAAAGAAACACCTAAGAGTGTTGTAATCAACGAAGCAGTTGATTTATCACGTTTATTTGGTGATGATCAATCACGTAAATTTGTTAACGGTGTTATTTCTAACATCGCTGAAACAATTTAATAAAAAAAGCGTGTGTTAGTGTTTGATAAAGAATGATACGAATACAATTAACCGAATTGAGTGGAGGGCAAACAATGAGTCACATCATCAATGGAAAACAAATTGCAGCAGAAACACAAGTATCAATTACCAAACGCGTTGCAGAATTCAAAGAAAAAACAGGTATTACACCAGGTTTAACAGTTGTTTTAGTAGGTGAGGATCAAGCGTCGCAAGTCTATGTTCGCAATAAGGAAAAGCGCACAGCTGATGCAGGGATGAATTCTGAAGTTATTCGCCTTGATGCAACAGTGACGCAAGCTGATTTACTTGCTGTTGTCGAAAAATTAAATCAGGATGAAACGGTGCACGGTATATTGGTGCAGCTACCGTTACCAACTGGAATTGATTCTGATTTAGTGCTTGACGCGATTGATCCAACTAAAGATGTGGATGGTTTTCACCCGATTAATGTCGGTAATTTATCTATTGGTAAAGAGGCCTTTGTGCCATGTACACCAGCAGGAATCATTCGTTTGATTAAATCTACTGGTGAATCAATTGAAGGTAAAGAAGCTGTCATTGTGGGGCGTAGTAATATTGTTGGGAAACCAGTCGCGCAATTATTATTGCAAGAAAATGCAACAGTGACCATCGCTCATTCACGGACGAAAGATTTACCAAGTGTTACGAAGCGCGCTGATATATTAGTAGTTGCTACGGGCCTTGCTAAATTTATTAAGAAAGAACACATTAAACAAGGTGCCATCGTCATTGATGTTGGAATGGACCGTGATGAAAATAATAAACTTTGTGGTGATGTTGATTTTGATGATTGCCAAGAAGTTGCTGGTTTTATCACACCAGTGCCTGGAGGAGTGGGACCTATGACAATTACAATGTTATTAGAAAATACACTTATTTCAGCTGAACGTTCTGCACAATAATAAACGCTTAATAGGCTACTTGCTCTCTTTTAATAGAGGGCAAGCAGCCTATTTTTTTGAAGAAAATTAGTTGAGGCTCAAACTTTTGAGATAAAAAGGCAGAGTGTTTATTATTTCAGTAGGTAAAACAACATAACGTTTTTTTGCTAAATCATCAGCGATAGCACTGTGAATAAAGACGCCTGCTAAAGTAGCATCGAGCGGTGAAGCGAGTTGCCCTGAAAGCCCTGCAATGATACCCGCTAAACAATCCCCCATTCCCCCGGTAGCTTGGGCAGGATTACCAACAGTATAACGATAAGCCGTGTTGTCGAAGTAGACACGGGTGCGTGAACTTTTAATGACAAGGATTGTTTCTAAACGTTTTTGATCAGCTAATAAAGTCTCTTCGGTTTCTGCTTTTAAACTCTTTTTGGCCAATCGACGCCATTCGCCTAAATGAGGAGTCATAATCCGTTTTTTAGTATTAATCTGGGGTTCCATCAAACTGTATAAAGTTAGGGCATCTGCATCTAAAATTAATGTTTGATGAGGTTGGATAACGTGACATACTTTTTCAAACACCTTTTTAGCATGATTATCTAGACCTAAACCTGGCCCAATTAATACGGTGTCAGCTTTTTTTACAGCATATAATACCTCAGGTAAATCTGTGAAGTCTAAGGTCATACACTCGGGGAGTCGTGAACGTAACGATGAACGAACATTTTGAGCAACTGCTGCGGTAGTTAGACCAGCCCCACTTTTCACACAGGCTTCAGCGGCAATCATCGCAGCACCACCATATCGCTCTGAGCCACCAATAATAAGTATCTGGCCGTAGCTGCCTTTATAGGAATTGGAAAGACGTTCAGGAATAAGGGGTTGAATATTATCTAAGCTAATTGTAGTCATAGGATTATCCTCCTTTTTATAAGTAGTCTCACTACTAGTATAATGCTATTTCCGCTAATTAAAATTGATAAGGGTAGAGATGTTAAAAAAATTAGATTAATCATCTGAAAACGTGTAAAATGGAGGAGTATCAATAATATTGATGAATGTATAAAGAATGGGGAGATAGAAATGACAAACGTTAATTGGAAACACGAGGTAGAGTCTCGACAAGATGCAATGTTGGAAGACTTAAAAGACCTTTTACGTATCCGTAGTGTACGTGACGATGCGAAAGCAGTTGCTGGTGCACCATTCGGCCCTGGTCCAAAAGAAGCTTTGGATTTCATGATGGCAATGGGTCAAAAAGATGGTTTTGAAACAAAAGTAGTTGAAGATGTTGCCGGACATATTGAGTTTGGTCAAGGCGAAGAAATCGTGGGTATTCTTGGACACGTTGATGTTGTCCCTGAAGGTGACGGTTGGGATTCAGCACCTTATGAACCAGAAATGCGCGACGGTAAGTTATTTGCACGTGGTGTAAGTGATGATAAAGGTCCAACAATTGCTGCTTATTACGGTATGAAAATTATTAAAGAATTAGGATTACCCGTTTCAAAACGTATTCGTTTATTTATCGGTTCTGATGAAGAAAGCGGTATGAGCTGCCTAAAAACATACTTGGAAAAAGAAGAAATGCCAACAATTGCATTTGCTCCTGATGCAGAATTTCCAATTATTAACACGGAAAAAGGTATTTCATCTGTTGATGTTTCATTTGAAAATAAAGTGCTTGCTGAAAAATGTGAGTTTGAATTAGCTGAATTTATTTCAGGTGAACGTTATAACATGGTAGCTGCAGATGCAAAAGCAACATTAAATAAAGTGGGTGATACAGCTGCAATGGTTGCTTCATTCAATAAATATATTGAAGATAACAACGTTGAAGGTAACATTGTCGCTGAAAACGATACTGTGAAAATCCAAGTAATTGGTAAATCAGCACACGCAATGGAACCACGTAACGGTGTTAATGCTGGTTTAGCGTTACTCGAATTCCTTTCTGGCTATGACATTGCAGGTTCTGCTAACGATTTTGTTTCGTTTGCAATGAAATACTTGTATGAAGATTCTCGTGCTGAGCACTTTGGTATCGCAGCAGAGGATGAATCAGGGGATCTTACAATGAATGTTGGTTTATTATCATTTAACAAAGATGGTGGTAAATTTGGCCTTAACTTCCGTTACCCTTACACATTTGATATGACCGAAGCTAAAAATACTATCGCTGAAAAAGCGTTGGCATTTAATGGGAAAATCACTTTATTTGAAGATGAAAAACCTTCACATGTAGATGGTGATTCATTCTTGGTGAGTACTTTAGCTAAAGTTTATGAAAAACAAACAGGTGCTAAATCAGAATTACTTTCAATTGGTGGCGGAACATATGCCCGTTATTTGAAAGAAGCAGTTGCTTTTGGTGCAGCATTCCCAGGTGCAGCAGATACAATGCACCAAAAAAATGAATATTCAGTTTGGGAAGATTTAGTGAGAGCCTCTGTTATTTATGCAGAAGCAATCTACGAATTAGCAAAATAAAACAATTTAAATTAAGGGGTGAATGCGATGAAAGTATTAGTAAAGGATCAAATTATTAATTCTGCAGATGCAAATGTTAGCATTTCAGATCGTGGGTATCAATTCGGTGATGGCATTTATGAAGTCATTCGTGTCTTAAATGGTAAATTGTTTACTGAAAAAGAGCATATGGATCGTTTTTATTCAAGTGCAGAAAAAATGGATTTAGTAATGCCTTATGATCGTGAAAAATTAACAACATTAATCTATGATTTAATTAAAGCTAATAATGTTGTTGACGGACACGTCTATTTCCAACTAACTCGTGGGGTGCAAGAACCTCGTAATCATGCTTTTCCTGATAATGTAGAAGCTGTTTTAACAGGTCATACAAAAATCTATAAACGTGATTTAGCGATGTTAGAAGAAGGTGTATCAACAGTTACAGCTGATGATGTGCGTTGGTTACGTTGCGACATTAAAACGCTTAACTTAATTGGTAACTGCATGGCAAAAACAAAGGCAGCTAAAGTTGGTGCGGAAGAAGCGATTCTTCACCGTGATGGCCTTGTTACTGAATGTTCAGCTTCTACGCTCTTAATTGTAAAAGATGGCGTTGTTAAAACGCATCCATTAACAAATCTCGTATTACCAGGTATAACACGTATGGTGATTATGGATGCTATTGCTGATGCAAATATCCCTGTAAAAGAAGAAGCCTTTATGCTTGATGAGCTTTTCCAAGCAGATGAAGCAATTCTTGCTAGCACGGGACATGACGCAACCCCAATTATTGAGATTGATGGAAAACCTGTCGGTAATGGTAAACGTGGTCCGATTACTGCTGAAATTCAACGTCGTTACGACTTAAGAATTGAGCAAGAATGTGGAAAAGCTTAATACGACAGTTTGAGCTGAAAGACAAATACTAAGGATGCTGTAAAAATAGTATTTTGGCTACGTTGTTAGAATTAAAATATTAATTGTTATTTTCATTCGATTTAAAAGCTTATTACTCTTTATAAGAGTGATAAGCTTTTTTTTGAGAGAATAAAAGTCTATGAAAAAAATGATAACAGTGACAAAGCATTGTTTTAATAAAACGAACGTTTGTTGTCTTGACGAAACCTACGTAACGCTTTAGAATATAGAAGTAGAGTAAATAGAATGGGGAAAACAGCCGCTAATTTCAGATGGTTGGTTGTTTATGTTTGCGAAATAAAAGAAAGATGTTATTTTGTTAAAGAAAAAACATTAAGCTTTTTTTCACAGATTAAAGTATCCAAATAATTGTTTTGGAATACTAGCAGCAATAAACCAACCCTAGCTAAAGTTGAGTGGTTGGTTATTATTAGGTGAAAGGGGGGCACAAAACGGATGACAAATTATTTAGGTCGACAATGGGATGATTTACAACCAGCAGGTGGTGAATCGGGTCAGGCATATTTTGCAACAAATCATGAAGGAAAGTTTTTCCTAAAGAGAAACTCAACACCATTTTTGGCAGTTTTATCGGCTGAAGGTTTTGTGCCTCGTTTGAAATGGACGCAAAGATTAGAGAATGGTGATGTCATTACTGCTCAAAAATGGGCAAATGGTCATTTATTCACTCACGAGGAAATGACAAGCCCACGTGTGATTGATATGATGCAACGCATTCATACCTCACGCGCACTCAATATTTTATTGAAAAAAATTGATGCGCATGTGATGTATCCCAATGATTGGCTAACGCATGTCAAAACAGATATGGCTGATGTATTGAGCTTACATCCTCAAATTAAGCAAGCGTTACGTTATCTTGAAAGTAACCAAACACTTGTTGCTAGTGCTATGACTGCAGTTGTTTGTCACGGTGATGTTAATCATAACAATTGGCTGCTATCTGATGAAGATGAGCTGTTTCTTGTTGATTGGGACGGGGCTGTTTTATCAGATGTTAGTGTTGATTTAAGCATGTTATTGTATCGATACATACCCAAAGAAAATTGGTCAAACTGGCTCGAAACATATGGAATGAGCATGACGCCATTGTTGCAAGTCAAATTGAAATGGTACATGTTATGCAATGTTATTTTAACGATTAAAACAAAGCATAATAGTGGCCGTTTAAATGAAATGAATAAATGGTTAATCAAATTAGAAAAAGTATTAAATGATGAGGAGTTATAAAAATGCGCTTAAGAAATAAACCGTGGGCTCAAGAAAAACTTGAGTCTCATCCTGAACACGTTATTATGAAACCCGAAGAAATGAAGGGGAAATGGTCTCAACTGTTTGGCAACGACCAACCTATTCATATTGAAATAGGAACTGGTAAAGGTCAATTTATCACAGGTATGGCTGAACTGCATCCAGACATTAACTATCTGGGTATTGAAATCCAAAAGAGTGTCATGATTGATGTATTAGATAAAATTATTGATAAGAAACTAACGAATATAAAATTGTTGCCGACAGATGGTGCCCTTGTTTCCGAGTTTTTTGAAAAAGGTGAAATCGATCAGGTTTACTTGAATTTTTCAGATCCATGGCCTAAAAAACGTCATGAAAAACGTCGTCTGACATCTGCACCTTTTTTAACATCATATAAAGATGTATTAGAAACAGGTAAAGAAATTCACTTCAAAACAGATAACCGTGGTTTGTTTGAATATTCATTAATCAGTTTTACTAACTTTGGTTTAAGTTTAGAATATTTGAGTCTTGACTTGCATCAATCAGAGATGGAAGGTAATGTCCAAACAGAATATGAACAAAAATTTTCTGCTAAAGGACAACCAATTTATCGCTGTGAAGTTCAATTTAAATAATAAAAAACAGGTTGGAGTAGTCAAAATACGACTACAACAGCCTGTTTTCTTTTTTACGTTAGATAACTTTATAGAGGTCGATTAAAGTGCCTGATTTAGATTCAGCGACAAATTCGTAACGATCTGTAAAAAGATCATCTGCTAGACCACCGCGATAGACTTCGGTAATAACACCATGATGTTTGAAATTTTCCGGTGTATAAGAAATCCATGAATTTTTAATCGGGTGAGTATTTTTTAATTGTGCTTTCAATGAATTTAGTACAAGTTCAGGGTCTATTCGCTTACGAGGTTCTATTACGTAATGATAAGCTAAATGCCCCAGTACTAAACCAGTGATAACACCAGGAATAAAATTATTTTGTTTCATTTTGTATGAAACACCTGTCATGAAACAGCTGTTTCTGTCACCTCTTTTCGTAGTTTTAGTGTTACTTTGTATTATACACTAAACTCAAGGGGTGAGCGAAAATTAGTAATGCTCATCATTAGTTTTAGATAGAGTAATGTAATCCGTTTAAAAGTAAGTTATAATAAAGGATGAAAGAGTTGAGAGGGTGACGAGAAATGGAAAATTACGGACAAACAAAATATTTAGGTACAACGCTTAAAGTTGTTGTGAAAAATATGGATGAAAAAAATATATTTGTAGCAGATGGTTACGAGGATGTTTACAAATTACCACGCGAATATCTAAAAGAAGATCAAACAGTTGAACTTGAGGAAGAGTTAGAAGTCTTTATTCTAAATGATCAAGATCAAAGTGTTGTAGCGACAACAATTATTCCAAAGGTACAAATTGGGCGTTATAGCTGGGGTGAAGTTGTAGCTGTTCGTCGTGATTTAGGTGTGTTTGTAAATATTGGTTTACCAAAAGATATTGTTGTATCAATGGATGATATGCCACCACTTAAACAAATCTGGCCTAAAAAAGGTGATCGTTTACTGCTGTCATTACGAGTTGATCAAAAAGATCGTTTATGGGGCGTTCTTGCAACAGAAGAAGTTATTAAAACGACAATCAAGAAAGCGGCTCCCGAATTGAAGAACACTGATATTTCAGGAACTATTTATCGCTTAATCCGTTCTGGAAGCTTCTTAATTACTGACGAAGCTTATTTAGCATTTGTGCATGAAACAGAACGTGACATTGAACCGCGTTTAGGCGAATACGTTAATGGACGTGTTGTAGCTGTTCGTCCGGATGGATCTTTAAATATATCATTGCGTAAACGTGCGCATGAAGCATTAGGCGAAGATGCAGGTATGATTGAAGCTTACTTAGTTCGTATGGATGGTGAAATGCCTTATACTGACAAATCATCACCTGATGAAATTAAAGCTAAATTTGGTATTAGTAAAGCGCAATTTAAACGCGCGTTAGGCCAACTAATGAAAGGCCGTAAAATTACGCAAGCTGATGGGTGGACGAAACTTGTTGCACCTGTAAGTGAAACTGAGACAGAGGTTACTACTGAAGACGAAGGTGAATAAATCAGTCCTAAGTCGCAGTAATAATCAGTCGTAGGGGTCGCTACAAAACAGAGCAAAAGACATATACTTAAACGAGAGTATGTTTAAGGAGGTAAACGAATGAAAGGTAAACGCCAACTTTATGCACGATTACTAATGATCTTTATGCTTGCAACAGTCGTTGAATTGCTTTTTCAACGCAGTTTGTTCATATTGTTAATTGTTGGCTTTTCACTTGTTTTTTTGATGCACCGCCGCAACAAATTAAATCATACAAGACAGCGTAGTTTTCTGTTTTGGGCAGGTGTAGTGTGTATTATATTAGCGATTGGTGGAACGATTAGTTTTCGTATTGGTGTTTTAATTGTTCTAATCGTCTTTATTCGTCATTTGTTGAAGATGAAACGCACAGCTGATTTAATATCAGTTCAAATAAAAGAAGCTGAAGCTATTCATAAAGATACTGTTGTATCAAAAAATAAAATAATTGGTGAGTACCATTTCGGTGAATCACCATTCGAATGGAATGATATCAATATTCAGTTTGGTATTGGTGATGTGATCATCGATTTAGGGAATACAGTGTTGCCTCCAGGTGAAAATACAGCGATAATTCGAGGTCTTGTTGGTGATATGCGTATTGTTGTACCAGTAGACGTTGGCGTAGCATTAGATTATTCTGCATTTTCTGGTCAACTGAATTATCCTGAAAGTGATGCTGTGAAAACGCTGAGACAGGAAACGCTTGTGCACTATTCCGAAAATTACCATGAGGCAACTTATAAAATTAAACTAGTTGTTTCGGTTATTGTTGGTGAACTTGAGGTGATGCACGTATGAGTTTGTTCAAAGGCGGAATTATCATTGGTCTTTTAGCAATGGTTGGCATGACTTTAGGGACCCTAATCACGTTGATTGCAACAACATCATTAACACTTAATCAAGTATTTTGGAAACAAGCCTATTTTGGTTTACCACTCGGTGTTTTATTAATAGTAGTAGCTGTTGTAATTGGTGTTGTCATTGGAGGCGTCGTCGCAACGAATATTCGTAAACAACTGGATAATGTCGAACGACAAATTCGTGTGGCTAATCCTTTAGTTGAAAACAAAGAAACTGAGCGAAAGAGCGATTTTAAGGAAATACAGTGGATTCAACGTTCAATTACAGAGTTACAAGAGCGTTATCAACGTCAGGTGCTTGCCTCACAACAACTTTCTGAGCAATCAGAAGGCGGATTGTCTGCGAAAACAAAAGAAGAGATACTAATGAATGAACGTCAGCGTTTGGCTCGTGAATTACATGACTCGGTTAGCCAACAGCTCTTTGCTGCAACGATGATGTTATCGGCTGTCAATGAGACGGTTGATGACTCAACATTGCCACCGATGATCGCCAAACAGTTAGAAATGATTGAAAAAACGATTAATGAATCGCAATCTGAAATGCGTGCGTTATTATTACACCTTCGTCCTGTTTTGCTTGAAGGAAAATCATTGCAACAAGGAATTGAAGGTTTATTGCGTGAGCTACAATCTAAATTACCTTTAGAGATGACTTGGAAAATTGAACCGATTGCGTTTCAACCCGCTTTGGAAAATCATTTATTTCGGGTTGTTCAAGAATTAATTAGCAATACAATGCGGCATGCAAAAGCAAATCACTTAAGCGTCTATTTTGGACAAGTTAAAAATGTTGCTATTTTACGTGTCGTTGACGATGGTAAGGGTTTCGAAGTGAAAGACTTCAATGCTAATCCAGGTTCATATGGACTTCAAAATGTTCATGAACGAATCAATGAAATTGGTGGGACTTTAAAAATTATTAGTTTTCCTAATAAAGGAACGAGTGTTGAAATAAAAATTCCGATTGTAGAAGGTGATTCGATTGATTAGTGTAATGTTAGTAGATGATCATGAAATGGTACGAATGGGTGTTTCTGCTTATTTAGCTGTTCAATCAGATATCGAAGTGGTTGGTGAAGCTGAAAACGGAAAAATAGGTGTCGCAAAAGCATTGGCATTAAAACCTGATATTATTTTAATGGATTTAGTGATGGATGAGATGGATGGTATCGAGGCAACTCGTGAGATAATGTCAGCCTGGCCTGAAGCGAAAATAATCATTGTTACAAGTTTTATTGATGATGAGAAGGTTTATCCGGCATTAGAGGCAGGTGCTAAATCGTACTTGTTAAAAACATCAGCAGCACGAGAAATCGCTAACGCTATCAGAATGACTTATAAGGGCGATTCAGTATTGGAGCCTGAGGTAACCGGTAAAATGATGAAACGTTTAACACACGTGCAAGAAACACCTCTACATGAGGAATTAACCAAGCGTGAGAAAGAAATCTTATTGTTAATCACTAAAGGTAAGTCTAATCAAGAAATTGCAGATGAGTTGTTTATTACACTGAAAACAGTTAAAACACATGTCAGCAATATATTATCTAAACTAAATGTACAAGATCGTACACAAGCGGTTATTTATGCATTTAAACATCAACTCGTTGAGTAGAAGGAGCGATTAATTTGGTAAAATATCGTGAAGAAGATGAAAACTATGCGGTGATCGGCCTTGGTCGTTTTGGCGGTAGTATTTGTGAAACGTTGATTGATTTGGGGAAGGAAGTTCTCGCAATTGATATCAATGAAGAACGGGTGAATGTGTATGCAAATATTGCAACACATGCGGTTATCGGAAACTCAATGGATGAAAATGTATTGAATAACTTAGGGATACGTAACTTTGACCATGTTGTTGTGGCAATTGGTGAGGATGTTGAAGCCAGTATCTTAATCACTTTATTACTGAAAGAAATGGGCGTTAAACACGTTACTGTTAAGGCTCAAAATGAAAGTCATGGTAAAGTTTTATCTAAAATCGGTGCCGATCGTATTGTCTTTCCTGAGAGGGATATGGGACGACGCATTGCGCATTATATAGCGTCACGTAATGTGATAGACTATTTAGAATTAAGTCATGAGTATAGTTTAGTAGAGTTATCAGTTGCTAACCCTCGCTTTAAAGAACGAACATTGATCGATTTGAGAGTGCGCTCTGAATATGGGCTTAATGTTGTTGCTATTCGCCGTGCAGGTGTTATGATTGTAAATCCTGAACCCACAGAATATATCAAAGTGAACGATACTCTGATGGTTATTGGTGCGGACACAGACATTGAACGATTGAAAGAGAAACTAGATTAAAAATTAATTTAATAGTGTGAATGGACCTTGAAAATTAGATGTTTAATCTGATTTTTAGGGTCCTTTTAATATACGCGTAAACTATTAAATCTGAGAGAGATACTTAGAAGGAGATAACAAAAGGAATGGTACTCGCTTCATTGAAGGAATGATACTCTTAAGTTATTAACAAAAGGAATGGTACTCTTAAAGCATCTAACATGAGGAGTGGTACTCTTAAGTTATTAATAAAAGGATTGGTACTCTTAAGACATTAACAAATGGAATCGTACTCTTAAAGCATCTAACATGAGGATTGGTACTCTTAAGTTATTAACAAAAGGAATGGTACTCTTAAGTTATTAACAAAAGGAATGGTACTCGCTGTCGCTCCGTCCCATACTGTCCTTGTAAAGCTCATATCTTCGCAACAATGTCAGCACCGTCCCATACTACTCTCGTAAAGCGAATGAATTCGCTACGATATTAGCACCCATACTGTCCTTGTAAAGCTCATTTATTCGCAACAATGTCAGCACCCATTGTTATCGTAATTTCATAAGTGTTGAGTGATGCTTATGTGACTGAATAAAAGGAGTGGTACTCAATTGCTGGCGCAATTTCCGTCCCATACTGTTATCGTAAGCGAATAAATTCGCAACGATAACAGCACAAAAAAACTAGAGCACTTACTCCTGTTTATACAGAAGTTAAGCGGTCTAGTTTTTAATTATTAACTATTATTTATCGTACTCCATTATGACAGGTAATAACATCGGACGACGTTTTGTTTTGTCATAAAAGTATGGGTTTAATGTATCAATCACTAATGATTTAATATCGTGACGAGTGACTTCTTTATCGCTATTCATCGCTTTTTGCAATCGACGAGTAATCAGTGCTTGAGCATCATTAATTAATGATCCTGATTCACGCATGTAGACGAATCCTCGAGAAATAATATCTGGACCAGACATTACACGTTGATTTTCAAAATCGACCGTTGTAACTACGAGTACAATACCATCTTCTGAAAGGATACGGCGATCGCGTAAAACAATGCTACCAATATCGCCAATTCCTTTTCCATCAACATAGATAGTACCAGAAGGTACACGACCAGCAATACGTGCAGAATCAGCAGTTAGCGCTAAAACATCACCGTTACCAAGAACGAAAGTATTGTCTGCAGGAACATCACAGTTAATCGCCGTTTGTTGATGGCTTTTTAGCATGCGGTATTCACCATGGACAGGCATGAAATATTTAGGCTTCATTAAGCGAAGCATTAATTTTTGTTCTTCCATGCCACCGTGACCTGATGTATGGATATTGTTTAATTTACCATGGATAACATCCGCACCTGCTTGGTATAGACGGTTGATTGTTTTGTTGATTCCAACCGTGTTACCAGGAATAGGAGAAGATGAAAATACAACTGTATCGCCAGGTTGTATTTGGATTTGACGATGAGTACCGTTGGCAATACGTGATAATGCAGCCATTGGTTCACCTTGACTACCCGTACATAAGATACATACTTGGTTTGCTGGTAAACGTTTGATTTGGTGAGCATCGATAAAGGTATTTTTTGGTGCAGCGATGTAACCTAGCTCTTGACCAATTTCAAGTGCGGATTCCATACTACGTCCAAAAACAGCGATTTTACGACCTTTTTCAATAGCAGCTTCGACCACTTGTTGTACACGGTGCATATTTGAGGCGAAAGTAGCGAAAATAATACGACCATCAACAGTTTCAAAAATATCTTTGATGCTATCGCCAACGATTTTTTCAGACATCGTGAATTGTGGTACCGTAGCATTTGTACTATCTGCAAGTAAGCATAAAACGCCTTCTTTACCAAGCTCTGCCATTTTAGTAATGTTAGCAGGTTGACCAACCGGAGTGAAATCAAATTTAAAATCACCTGTTTCAACAATATTACCTGAAGGTGTTTTAACTACGACACCAAATGCATCTGGAATACTGTGAGTTGTACGGTAGAAAGAAACACTTGTTTTACGGAACTTGAAGACATCATCTTCGTTGAATTCAATTAATTCAGCAGTTCGTAAAAGGCCATGTTCTTCAAGTTTATTTCTAATTAAGCCAAGTGCTAACTTCGTAGCATAAATTGGCAAGTTAACCTGTTTAAGTAAGAAAGGAATACCACCAATATGATCCTCATGACCATGCGTGATAAAGACACCTTTGACTTTGTCTGCATTTTCAATCAGGTAAGTATAATCAGGGATGACGTAATCAATGCCCAACAAGTCATCTTCTGGAAACTTAATACCTGCGTCAATTACGATGATTTCATCTTGAAATTGAACACAGTACATATTTTTACCGATTTCGCCTAAGCCACCGAGAGCAAAGACTGCAGTTTCATTATTTTTTACAAGCTTCATTTCGATCTAGATTTCCTCTAACTTAAAGTCAGGGTCATTTTTTTCAAATGCGATTTGGGCATCTCGCATCATTTCGATAAATTCAATATTGTAACCATGGTTTGTTAATTTTTTTCGAACGTCCTCGATAGAACTAGCCTCGATCATTAAGCTTTTTGTGTTTTCGCGCAATGGTGTTTCAATCATGTTTTCTTGATAAAATACTTTGTATATCATTTTAATTTGCTCCTTTGTGTGTTTGAAATATATTTTTATGAGGAAAAACCTCTTAACTCTAATTTAAAGTTTGAAGGATAAGTACTTATTCTTTTAGGCGTATAATTAACTAAACATCACCAAAAGGGATGCTCCATTTTATTTTTGCAACATGAACAACTATTCTAAAAGTAATTTTTGACAAAAATTGTTTTCAAATAGAAGTGATACTGCAACAAGGTCAACGCGTATGTAATAAGTTTCATCAATTTATCCGAACAAATCTTTCATTAACAGTTTACCATAAAATTGAGAAGCACACTAACAAATAATTTATAAACCCATTAAAAACAAGGGGACATTGAATTATTTGTTTTTTAGGTATGCTGTAGATTTTGTTATAGGGTATTCAGAATATATCAAAAGAGCCCTTTATATTAGAATGAATCGAGCCAGTCTAAAGAGGAAGTTACATTCATGTTATAATGTTAGCGTATAACATTTAAAAAATTAAACTAAAGGAGTTAAGAATTAATATGACTAAGATAGTGTTTTTTGATGTAGATGGAACATTGTATAATACTCAAAATGAAATTCCGGAATCTACAAAAGAAAGTATCGCTTTACTACAAAGTAAAGGCATTAAAGTGGCTTTAGCTACGGGCCGTTCACCTTTCACAGTAACTAAAATTTGTGATGAACTTAATGTGGATACGATTGTTTGTTATAACGGACAATATGTGACTCACAAAGGTGAGATTGTTTATACTAATCCTATGCCCATGGCAGAATTGGCACAATTAAAAGAGCTAACAAAAGCAAAAAATCACGCCCTAGTATTTGCGAGTCATCATATGATTGCTTTTGATGAACCCAATAACGAAGTGGTTAAAAAAGCTTTGAATTCTGTCAATATTTCTTACCCAGAAGTGGTCTCCGATTTCACAACAGATAATGAAATTTATCAGATGATGTTATTTGCAGATGATTCACATGACATGAGTTATAATGCAGCCTTTGAAAATTATCGTTTTGTGCGTTGGCATGATCAGTCGATGGATGTTATTCCAGCAAATGGTTCAAAAGCAGATGGTATTAAAGCACTTTTAAGTGAGCTTAATATTGCGATAGAAAACGCCTATGCGTTTGGAGATGGCATGAACGATTATGAAATGTTACAA
This sequence comes from Brochothrix sp., assembly GCF_017549435.1. Classification (NCBI taxonomy): domain Bacteria; kingdom Bacillati; phylum Bacillota; class Bacilli; order Caryophanales; family Listeriaceae; genus Brochothrix; species Brochothrix sp. Next base: position 7,189 of record NZ_JAFYUW010000009.1, on the reverse strand, counting down.
GCGGTAGGGTGTGGTGTGGCAATGGGAAATGGAAAAGAAGCGTTGAAAAAAGTGGCCGATTATATAACCGACCACGTGGATGAAGATGGTATTATGAAAGGTTTGAAACACCTTAATTTGATATAGAGTCTTCTTCGGTACTGTCTATGCTCGCATTGGCATCGTATTCTTTACGATCCCATTTTACAATGAGTATGACGGTGCTTTTTTTATGGTTAATTTCTTCAGTGGCTTCAGTATAAAAACCAGTTTGACTAGCAAAGTTTGCTGCTAAAAAACCAGCTTCTAAATTAAATGAGTGTTCTGTATTTAAAGCGAATGCTTTTTCAACAGGGTCACCAGATAATATAAAATGGCAGGTATCTTTTTTCTCTTTTTCTACAGTTAATGTACCCCAGCCAGCCTCATTAAAAAAAATCTGTAGCTCTGGAATTGATGACATAGTAAATTTACGTCCTAAGTTTTTACCTAATAAATAGAGCAATCCGCTCGCTTCATGCCCTAAAAGGTCAGGTAAAACAAAGTGTCGCATCAATTCATAACCGAGTGTGGATGAGGGTGTTGTGTTTGATTCAGTCATAGTTAGCTCCTTTCATTCGTACTCAATTATAAACGATTGTCTTATAAATACAAATGAAAATGTAAAAAGAGTGAAATTAAGTGATCGAACTGTGAATTTAAAATTAAAGCAGCATTTAAATCTTAATTTAAAGGTTTTTGACTTGAAAATGTAAGGGAAATTAGTCAAAATAGAGAGAAGCAATATCAATTTGAAAATTGGAGCGAAAAATTATGAATCAACCAATCGGTGTAATTGATTCAGGTGTGGGAGGCTTAACTGTTGCACAAGAAATTTTAAGACAGTTACCTAATGAAAACATCTGTTACTTAGGAGATACATTGCGTTGTCCATATGGACCGCGAGATACGGAACAAGTGAAAGAATTTACAATGGATATGACAAATTACCTGTTAGAACATGATATTAAGCTGTTAGTAATCGCCTGTAATACGGCTACAGCTGCCGCTTTACAGTATATAAGAGAGCATGTTGCTATTCCTGTTGTTGGTGTCATTCAACCAGGTGCGCGTGCAGCACTAAAGGCTACTAAAAATAATCAAATCGGTGTTATAGGAACTGAAGGAACGATTAAAAGCCAAGCATATAATAGTGCGCTTGATCTATTAGATCACACAATAAAAGTTCAAACCCTTGCTTGTCCAAAATTTGCGCCTGTCGTAGAAAGTTCCGAGTATAAAGGTTCAGTTGCTAAAAAAATTGTTGCCCAAACACTACGCCCCTTTAAAAATAGTGGTGTAGATACTTTTGTTTTAGGTTGTACACATTACCCGTTGTTACAACCAATCATTGAAAATGTACTAGGTTCATCCGTCAAGGTAATTAATCCAGGCTTAGAAACGGCAAGTGAAGTCAGCATGTTGTTAGATTACTTTTCATTACGAAATGTTTCGGGTGAAAAAAATCAACATCGCTTTTTCACAACAGGTTCAACTAAAATATTTGGGGGAATAGCACGTGATTGGCTTGACGTCCCTAATTTAGAAGTAGAATATGTTAAAATTGGACAAGGGAGATTTTGATAATGAAAAAATTATTAATAGCAACACATAATGAAGGCAAAGCCTTAGAATTTAAAGCCCTTTTTGAGGATTATGGCGTAGTCATTGAAACATTAAATGATTATCCTGAATTGCCAGAGATTGAAGAAACAGGTACAACTTTCCGTGAAAATGCTGCTTTGAAAGCAGAAGCAATCGCTAAATTGACAAATCAAGCCGTTATAAGTGATGATTCCGGTCTAAGTGTTGTTGCTTTAAATGGCGCACCTGGTGTATATTCAGCGCGTTATGCTGGAGAGCCTGCTAACGATGCAAACAATAATGAAAAATTAGTTAAAGCCCTTGAAAAATTTAGTCGCGAAGAGCGTGCGGCTCGATTTGATTGTACAATTGCTGTCGCAGTGCCCAATGAAGAAACACGCTTTTATGAAGGATCTATTGAAGGGGAAATATTACTTGAACCAAGAGGAAGTGCTGGTTTTGGATATGATCCATATTTCTTGGTGCCACAACTCTCTAAAACGACATCAGAATTAACTATGAGTGAAAAAAACATCATTAGTCATCGCGGAAAAGCTATCCAAAAAATGGCGAAGGATTTACCGCAACTCCTACTATCTTTAAGTAAATAAATAATGTTTTTTTAAATAAAAAAAACTAACTTAAAATAAAAATGTTTTTTTGCAATAAAATGACTAGTCAAAAGATAAAAATCATGCGACAATGTTAGTAATATATGTAGAGAAGGGAAGCACAGAATGAAAGTTTTAGTTGTCAGTGATAATCATGGTAACCGTGAAGCGTTATTGCATTTAAAAGAAATGTATACTGGTAAGGTTGATGCCTTTTTCCATTGCGGAGATTCTGAACTTGAGGCCGATGATATAGCAGTTGAAGGATATAATATTGTACGAGGTAATTGTGATTTTGGACGTATTTATCCCACTGAGTGGTTCGGTGAAGTAGATAATCACAAGATTTTAGTAACACATGGTCACTTGTTTAATATCAAGATGAATTTGGTTATTTTACGTGATCGAGCTAAAAGTCGCAAAGCAGAATATGTCTTCTTTGGACATACACACGAGCTTGGATGTGAGTATAACGCAGGTATTCTATACCTTAATCCTGGCAGTATTTCATTGCCGCGTGGACGTTTTGAAAAAACTTATGCTTTGGTAGAAGATACCGGCACTGAAATTATTGTTACATTTTTGGATGATTCTGATAAAGTCTTAACAGATCTTACACAAATATTTAAAAAATAAATTCTCAGAAACCGTAGTGGCTAACTATGGTTTTTTTGTATCTATTTTGTCATCTAATAAAGAGGAGGTAAATAGATAATGAATCAAAAAAATATTGAACTTATATACACAATCAATCATTATACAACAGCGTTAATGAAAATTTGGTCTGACGAATTTCCACATCGCATCAGTATTTCAGCGTTATTGGTATTAGGTGAGTTACGCGATAAAGGTCCTCAAAAACAAAGCGATATGGCTCATTTTTTGAACGTGACGCCAGGTGCGATGACTAACATAGCGACTATCATTGTACGAGAAAACTATGCAGAACGTATTTATGATAAAAATGATCGCCGAATTACACGTTTAGCAATCACTGCTGCAGGTGAAATAGCACTGAAAGAAGCAAGCGAATTGGACACACGAGTAAACACTGATGTATTAGGTGAATTGACTGAGGCAGAAAAAGTACAATTTTTGGAGTTGTTTAATAAATTAAATCGAAAAATACATTTATAGTAAAGTAAGGCTTCAAACACGCTTTTTAAAGGCGTGTTTTTTCATTTAAATTTATACGTATACAATGAATAGGTACCATATTAAAACATAAAAAAACAACCACATAATGTGCAGTTGTTTAGTTAACAATGGATTAAAGAGGAAAAAAATTATTCAGTTCCTTCGGGTGTAGAATCAGTCGTTGCATTTTCTATTTGTTCGTTAGTGCTAGAGCTACTTTCAGTCGTAGAAGTAGATGATTCAGTTGTTGTCTCGATAGAAGTACTCGTTACCGTGTCGGCTGTATCAGGTGTAGTGTTTGTATTGCTTGAACTGCTAGTAGGTGATAGTGAATTTTCAGTTGTAGTGCTAGTTGTTGTCGAAGATTGAATAGGAACTGTTGAAGTTGTTTGAGAATTGCTAGTGCTGTCAATATTTGAAGAATGAGTGGTTGAAGAAGACTCTGTAGTTTTTTTTGATTCAGTTGGTTTGTCAGTCTCAGTGCCGGGGGTAAGAAAAACACCTATAGCAACTAATAAAAAACCTACTAGAGCCGTTATAATGAATTTTCTCTTAGGCTTGTGGTTAAAAAAGCGTATGACGATAAACAAAAATCCAATAGCAAAAAGAGTAAGACCAATTAATATTAGGGTTACTATCATAAAAATTCCTCCTGTAATGACATTATGAAACAAAAAAAGACGACTTTTTAAAAGTCGCCAAGAGTAGGGGTATTCATTATCTCAATAGGGGGAGAGATATATGAAAGTATAGTTATTCAATAACTATATGGTATTATTACCCCTGTACATAGAGACTAAACAATTTATTTTAAAAAACATTTTTTATTTACTAATCTTTAACTTTTCGATACCTTTGCATTTGGGGGCGTTTGCTTTAATATTTTGATAAATTAAACGCTTTGTATTTTCTGTGCTTGATAATGGTAAAGGACAAACATCATTTTTAGTAGCTAAAAAAAAGTATTCGTCGTCGTTATAAATTCGCTTGAAGTCGGACCAATTAATAAAGAGGACACGGTCATTGATTGTTTGAGTGAGACCTTCCTTTGTCAATGCGATTGTTACCGGGAAGCGTTCAACCTTGGTCATTTTTCTACTGATACCTGTTAATACCATAGCGAATAATGGCGTAAAACAAAAGATGAATGTAAAAACTAAAAATAATCCTAAGGCGAGCCAGCCAATAACGACCAAATTCACGTCATATAAAAATGCAAGCATCGTCACTACCAACGTAAGAAGGAGGCTATATATCCAACGAAAGGCGAGGAATATTTTAGAGTTTCTTAATTTTTGATCTTGGTAAGCAATTAAGGTATGTGTTGTGATATCAAAGTGTTCAGTCATTCAAAAGCTCCTTTTCTGTTAACTGTACTGGTATTATTATAGCATATGGACTTCGTATTAAGAAAAGGAATTCCTCCTGAAGATTTTATGATAATATAGAGAAATAGAAGACTGGAGGGGGATTATGAGAGCGATTATTATTGGTATTATTGCAGCGTTCTTTTTTGCTTTTACATTTGTGCTCAATCAATTGATGTCTGACTTAGGTGGTGATTGGATGTGGAGTGCATCTTTACGTTATTTTTTTATGGTTCCATTTTTGCTGCTGCTTGTTTTATTTAAAAGTGGTTTTAAAAAGATGTGGTCAGAAATAAAAAAACGACCCTTTGCTTGGTTCATTTACAGCCAAATTGGGTTTGGTCTTTTTTATGCACCATTATGCTTTGCTGCTGATTATTCACCAGGATGGTTGGTTGCAGGAACTTGGCAGATTACAATAGTAGCCGGTGCATTAATGTCGCCGCTGTTCTATGAAAAAATTCAAACGGCCACAGGTATTGTTAAAGTCAAAGGTCGGATTCCTCTTACAGGATTATGTTGGTCAGGTGTTATTATTGTAGGTATTATTATAATGGAAGTATCACATGCGACAACGGTTGGATTGAAAGGGATAGTGCTAGGTACTTTACCAATTATTATCGCGGCATTTGCTTACCCCTATGGTAATCGTAAAATGATGGAAGTGACAGAAGGTCGTCTAAACGTGTTTGAGCGTGTGTTAGGAATGACTTTATGCAGTTTACCCACATGGCTGATTTTATCAATTATTGCAGGTACTCGTTCAGGTATTCCTTCGATGTCACAAGTGTCTAATTCAATTATAATAGCTCTCTTTTCAGGTGTTATTGCCACACTACTTTTTTTCAAAGCAACAGACTTAACACAAGGAAGAATGAAAGAGCTGGCTGCCGTTGAAGCTACACAATCAATGGAGGCGGTGTTTTCTTTTATATTAGGACTACTTATTTTAAATTCAGCTGTTCCATCATTAAGTGCTTGGATAGGGCTAATTGTTGTTGTGTTTGGTATGACAGCTCATAGTTTATCGCAAAGAAATTAAAGTGATACAAAACGAAAGAGCGTTACAATATAAAAAATACCAGTAGATCGTTCACTTTTTACAGTGTTTTATCTACTGGTATTTTTATATTGCTTATTTTACTATTCTTTAAGGAAAATACGACGTGTATTTTTACGCGTATCATGCTCTATAGCCGAAATTTTGTGAATACATTTACCATTAGCGCTAGAAGTAACCCATTCATCTGCCTGATCAATATCTGTAATAGTTAAGGGATTATAAACAATGGTAAAAGCAATATTACTAATCACTTCTCGAATTGAAATATCATAGTAATTACCTTTAATACCAACTTTAGTTGCGTGTTCCATCTAAAACATCTCCTTCATTAACTGATATCTTACTACAATAAGTGTAACAGAAAATAACAGTTATAACGGTAAGACATATGACATCTGTGTGAACACTGCTCTTTGTTACAATTTAATGTATAACATCCTGATCTTGTGAATGGGATGACGCATTGATAAAAAGCTTACTAAACGCTGTATATTAATATTTTTAATTTAGAAAAAGAACATAAAAAAGTCCTACAATTGACTGTAGGACTTTTGATATTTAGTTATAATAGCTGCATTCTCTTGAAATTACATACAGTATTATTAAATTCGTAATTTGGAGTATCAAATAGTTCAATAAGTGCGGAATTATCATACATTTTAGTGACAGTACCTTTAAACATTACTTCACCTCGGATAAATGATACGCCATCCCCAATATTAAATGGAACTTCTTTGTCTACTTGTTTGCTTCGGTTGTCAAAAGAAATACTTGATAATGCCATCATAAAACATCCCCTTTTATTGTATAGTAATATCCCTACGTGCTACACATTTATTTTACCCTATAAATGCAAAAAAAAAACCTTTTTTTAGAAAAAAACTGACAATTTCGAAAAATAAAATCATTGACAAATCAACGTTGTAAGCGTTTCCTTTAAATCCGATAAAAATAAAGGGTTATTATCATTTTGATAGAAAGTTTTTTGTGTTTTTTTTAAGGTTAATGTATCTATATTAATTTTAAAATTGGAAATGATTAGGCTTGGAAAAACTGAACATTACGTTTTTGCACTCACACTAGGAAATGATACAATGGTAGGGAAGTGAAAAAAGAAAAATAAATACATAGCTAATAAAAATATTTGTTTGAGATATACAGTTGATTATTTCTAAATAATCAACTATCAACAATTTGAATACACTCATTTAATAAGAGCGGACGAGAGTTAAACTAAGGAGATTGGTAGACGATGAAAATTGTAATTCTAGCAGAAAAACCTAGTCAAGCAAAAGCTTATGCCGACAGTTTTAAATCTAAACAAAAAATTGAAGGTGGTTTTCTGATTAAAGATGCTTTATTTGAAGATGAAGTCGCAATCACTTATGGTTATGGTCATCTGGTTGAAT
>NZ_JAFYUW010000061.1:0-7867 GCF_017549435.1 Brochothrix sp. | reverse complement strand
TATCCTAACTAAAATTTCTAGTCTGGAAAGCATTTTTTATAAATTCCAATTTATCATTGTGCTGAGCAGTTTGAAGGTGCTTTTAGTAGCAATCCCGAATGAATAAGTTGTAACGACCTAGATTAACATCACTATTAAGTTCGTGATAAAACGATACTATTGCTCCCGCATTTACTCCAGACTTCCATAGTGGTGCTGAGATAGTAGGCACAACGAATAAATGAAGGTGCGCGTACATGTGTACGCAATCCCGAATGAATAAGTTGTAACGACCTAGATTAACATCCACTTTTCATTTTTCGAACTGTTCAGATTGAATAGAAATGCTGAGATAGTAGACGCAACGAGCGAATGAAGGTGCGCGTACTCATTGTACGCAATCCCGAATGAATAAGTTGCAACGACCTAGATTAGCGTTTCTATTCAATCTGACGTAAAAAGACCTTTCAATCGCTGTGTTAGCAATGAAAGGTCTAAGTTGTTTAGCAATCGCTTGACATGTTCCTTCAATACATCCAACAAACTATCGCCTTAATAAGTTCGTCTATTCCGTTTCGATAAGGCCAAACTTGCCATCACGACGTTTATAAACAATATTTGTTGTTTCTGAATCAGCATCATTATAGATGAAAAAGTCATGACCTAACATGTTCATTTGTAGGACAGCTTCTTCACTGTTCATTGGTTTCAATTGAAATTGTTTTGTTCTTACAATATCAAAATCCGCTTCGTGTTCATCCGTAGGAGGTACTGTTTCTGTTTTTACAGATTCGCTTCCTTTACGTGAACGGCGGTGAATTTTTGTTTTATGTTTTCGAATTTGACGCTCTAATTTATCAGATACTAAATCAATGCTTGCATATAAATCTTCGCTCGCTTCTTCGGCACGTAACACCAAACGAGGTAAAGGAATAGTGACTTCAACTTTTGCTGTTTTATCAGAATATGTTTTCATCTTTACATTCACATTAGCTTCGGGAATGTCATCAAAATAACGTTCTAATTTAGAAATTTTCTTTTCAACATAACCTCGGATAGCGTCTGTGACCTCAAAATTTTCAGCACGGATATTATAATTCAACATAATAATTCCTCCTTAAAATACAAGCCAGATAAGTACTGATAGCTATTGATTAGCTATACTTATCCTTACACTTATACTACCTTGTTTCGTTAAATTATGCAAATATTTAAACACTTCATTTATAGACTATTATTCATCATTTTTTGACACGAAAAAGAACGCATGCACCAATAACTTCTATCCCTTGTTTCAATAAACAGCGTTGGGCTCGATAGAGGGTTGCACCTGTCGTACAAACATCATCAAACAGCAAGGCTTGCGTTCGGGAACACGTTCGAATACATTCGAATTCATCCGTTGCTGTCAAACGATTTATTCTCGTTTTTCGTGCTTGTCGTTTTGCTGAATTTGTCATCAGTATCGGTTCATAACTCATTTTCGTTTCATTTAAAAGCGCTTCTGTTTGATTAAAAAAACGCTTACTCCTTTCAGCTTGAGGAATTGGTACGATAACTGCTTTACTTTTGTGCAGCTGCAATAACTGACGGACTTCCTTTCGAAAGCAGCCAGCAAGTAACCAATCTTCTTGATACTTAAATTGAGTCATAAAAGATTGAGCTGTTTCATCATACTCGTACAGACTATGAATTTTAAGTTGTAAACCACTTTGCTTCATTAAAAATCGCTCGTTCCTTTTCATCAATGGCGTTTCTGACTGCGCCTCCCATTTTTTAAAGCGTATCCGACATTTTTTACAGATTGCTGTTGTTTTAAAAAACAATGTCCAGGATACAGTTTCACTGGAACCTCCACACAATAAACAATCATCCATCTGAGGCTGCCTCATGGTTATGTTTTTTTATTTCTTTGATCATACTATTCAAAGCTGCCGTTTTGCCCGCATGAAAACAGATAACTGCTCCTGTAGGAAAGTTTTTTGATCGACCAACACGACCTGCAATTTGTATTAATACAGCTAAATTATAAAGACGATGATGTGCATTCATAATCACCACATCAATATCCGTAAAATTAACACCACGTTCTAAAATAGTAGTCGTCACTAAAAGACGTAGCTTTCTAGTTCGAAATGCTTCAATTTTTTGTTCACGTTCCTTATCTTCAGCACTAACACCTGCAACATTAATGTCCACCGTCTCTTTTAACATAGTGACCAATGATGAAATCCAGCTGATTTCTGGGACAAAAATAAGAACGTGTCGCTTCTCATGCTTTAGCAACCACTTTTTCAGTTTATCGGGTATTATCCCACGCATTAAACATTTTGCACCTTGCACATCTAACCTAAGACGTGGCACAACCAAAGCATATCCGTGATATCGTTTGTTCAGATGAGCATACGGTAAAATGCCAGTACGCATCTCCTGCTTTTGTGTTTTCGTGGGCGTGGCACTAAGCAACACGCTGCTACCCGTTTTCTTCAGCGCACGTTTTGTACCATACTGAAGCTGCAAACTGGAAACATAAGGAAACGCATCAACTTCATCAATAATGATTAAATCGAAGGCACAGTAAAAACGCCACATTTGTGGCGCTGTGGCAATGACTAATTGTTCATCTTTATAAACTGCTTCGCTCGTTTGGTGCAATGTCACCTGCTGCGTTCGACTAAACACTTTTTTTAGCCGCTTAGAAACATCTATGCAAGCTGCCCGCCGTGGACTTATAAAGGCAACTTGGCCACCGTTTTGTAAAAAGAAAGCGATGGTTTCATATAAAATTTCTGTTTTACCTGCACCTGTAACTGCCCAAATAAAATACCGTTCACAGCCTTTTTCTACTGCTTCTTTCAAGTGGTTACTTATAACTGATTGTTCTGGTGTGAGACATCCCTCCCATTCAAGCAAGTTAACATCAGTACCTTTACGCTGTAACGGCGGCTGCCATATATATTTTTGACATGTATTTGCCGATCCAACAGCTAAACATGACCGACAATAATAATAAGGTTCCGACACGCCATGCGTCACCTGAATAATTTCTTTGTTTGTATCACTTCCACATCGCCAACACTGTTCCTTTTCAAATGTCGGAAACGTTTGCCATCCTTCAAGGACCTCGCAGTTTATTGGAACCAAGTGCAACTGCCCTTTACTCTTCATTTTTAATCACCTCCATCTTCCCACTATTCTTGTCCCTTGGATTTTCTCCCTGTTAAAACACAAAAAACGTATTTGCGAGCGTTAAACACCTCACAAATACGTTTATAATTTAATAAAAATAGTATAATAGCAAATCGATTATTTAATTGTCCAAACAATAGCGAGTGCACCTGGGCCTAAATGCGTTCCCAAAACAGGACCGAACTCACTAACGTCCCATTCTACTTCTGGGTACTTCACAATCATTTCATTATAGATAGCTTCTGCCTTCGTTTCTACATCCGAATGTAATACGGTTGCACGCAGCTGCTTATCATTCTTGTAAACTTCAGCAAACAACTCTTCAACTCGAGCAATCGCTTTTTTCTGTGTTCTAATTTTTTCAAACATTACTAAGCTTTTATCCACAAAACGAATGACTGGCTTGATTTTCAACATGCTTCCAACTAATGCTGTTGCGCTAGACATCCGTCCGCCTCTTGCCAAGTGGTTCAAGTCATCAACAATAATATAAGCATCCATCGCATCAATCATCTGTTCGATTTTCGCGAGAATGGCTGTGATTGGCTGGTCTTGAGCAATCATGCGCCCTGCTTCTTCAACAAGATAAGCTTGTGGTCGGCTACTGTAATTGGAATCAATCACATGAATATCAACATCTTTCACTTCTTGTGCCATTGCATGAGCTGTTTGATACGTACCACTAATTTTTTCAGATAATGTTAAAACAATAATGGCATCGTGTGTTTTCGCTAAGCGTTCGTAAAGTGATAACCATTCGCCTGGCGAAGGTTGAGAACTTGTTGGTAACGCGTCACTTTCTTTTAAAAGCTGATAAAACTCTTTATTCGTTAAATCTTCTTGCTCTCGATAAGACTTCCCATCAATCGTTATGGTTAACGGTACGGTATGAATCGCGTACTTTTCAATGACTGCTTGATCAAGCGTTGCAGTCGTATCAGATACAAGTGCTATTTTCATCTCTTTCTCTCCTTTAACTAATCCCCACCCAGTTGTTGCGAATACCTTTCAAAACAGCCTGTGTTCGATCAGCAACATCTAATTTTTTCAAGATACTGCTGACATGATTTTTCACAGTTTTTTCACTGATATAAAGGTCCACACCAATATCACGATTATTTTTCCCAGCTGCCAATAATTGTAACACTTCACACTCTCGATGTGTCAAAATATGCAACGGATACTGAACATCTGAAGCCGATAAACTCCCTAAACTAATACTATCATTTGAACTTTTTGATAGTAGCAAAAGTAAACGTTTACTTATTTTAGGATGAATATACGCATTATCATTACTCAATTCTTTTACAGCAGCAATAAACTCTTGGCTGTCCATATCTTTAAGTAGGAATCCTACCACACCTTTTTGAATCGCTGCTGCAATTTCTTGATTGGTAACAAAATCAGATAATAACGCAACTTGCGTTTCTTCTTTATCACTCATATAAATTAACATTTCATTTAAAATAGTATTTTTTTCAGAATTACCATCCACAAAAACGATTTGCGGTTTATACTCTTCGTACTCAGCAATGATTGAATCAGATAGAGTCGTTACATGAACAACTTGTAGGTCATCATCTCCATTTAAAATATGTCGTAATCCTTCTCGGTATAACTGGTGATCATCTATAATCATTATTGTTGTCTGCATTTACCCTCATCCTCAAGTTGTGTTTTTTAACCATAAAAAATAAAATACTCAGTCATGATTCTTTTAGCCCATAAAAACCGTTTATATATTTTCTATTATAAGTAAATTTGACCTAACAAACAAACTTTATTTACTTTTCAAATAGTACCTATTAATATCAATTTGGCATAGATAATGCACACCAAACCAATGGGCATTGAATAATAATTCATTACTTTAAACTATTAAACAATTCAAAACGTTATAAATAAAAGACTTCCTTTCTAAAAACAAACTGTGATAGCTAACATCCATACAAAAAAATGAATAAAAAAAACATTATCTCTTTCTAAGAATAAGTTCAGCAGCTCTAAAAAAGAAATAAAAAAAACAATTTTCACACAATATACGATAGATATTTGAATGGTTTCTCAATAAGCTCTATAATAAATAGTAAGATGTTAAGCTTCATCAAACAAAAGTACCATCTCACTCAGCTATAAAAAAATATCACCAAAGTAAAAGTGAGCCTGTTTTTGTATTCATTTAATTTTTAAACGACGGTGATTTAAGATTTACAAATAACTTTTAAATTTCAAAAGAGAGGTTTTCCCCATGCTAGATACATATTTAACTGTAAAAACTAACGGAAGTCATGAAATAATTATTCAAAAATCTCGTTTCATTACTCACGTAAAACGAACAGTTGACGAAGCTGATGCACAGCACTTTATTCAGAGCATAAAAAAGGCGCACTACCAAGCGTCACACAACTGCTCAGCCTATCTTATTGGAGATAGAGACCAGTTTCAAAAAGCAAATGATGACGGTGAGCCAAGTGGCACTGCTGGCGTGCCGATGCTTGAAGTTCTAAAAAAACGTCAATTGAAAAATGTGACCGTTGTTGTAACGCGCTATTTTGGTGGTACCAAACTCGGTGCAGGCGGTTTAGTACGTGCTTATGGCAGTGCTGTCAGCGAGACACTCAATACAATTGGAATTGTTCGCTGTGAATTAATGACAATTGTAACGTGTGCTGTCGCCTACCCGCTATTGCCGATTCTCGAAAATCTATTACAAAAAAAAGCATTAGGCATACAAAAGATAGACTACAGTGAAAATGTATCACTTTCTATTTATGTCAAACATTCCGAAGTAAGTGAGATTTCAGATTGGTTGATAAATGTAACAAACGGGACTGCTAATATAACGATTGGCGATGTTTTATACCAAGAGCACGTGGTGCCATGCTAAAAAGTTCTTCGACTTTTAAACGCGCTCTTGATAGCTCGCGTTTAACACTTACACCACTCACGATGATTGACGCTGTTGATTTGCTCTCATTATGGTCTGAAGCTGAAACCATGCATTATCTACACGTTAAACCGCTTGACGATTTAAGTACTGTTCAAGATATGGTGAAAATGCTTGAAGACGATCGTTTCGCAATACGTTATGCCATTCGATTGAAAGCTAACGGCTCACTAATTGGTACCGTCGGCATTAATGATTGGACACCTAAAGGGATTGAAATTGGTTATGAACTACATGCGATGTATCGTCGTCAAGGTTTTATGCGCGAAGTTTTTTTATGTCTACTGCCTTTTATTTGGTCATTAACTGATGACTCTATTTACGCAAAAGTAGATAGCGCCAATATGCCTTCAAAAGAATTGCTGCGTTCGTTTAACTTTGAGCAACAATTTCAAAGTTGGGAATTTAATGTTGAACTTGATAAAAATATCCATATTTCTTATTTTATTTTGCAAAAAAAGAATTTTCTTACCTAATTTTAATCTAAACTAGCTATATTTACACATTTGTTTTATGTATAATGAAATAATGATGTCATTCTGTTCAGTTTTTCAAAATATGAACTATATAAAAAAGGGGTTTTCTAAATGTCCGATTTGCGACAGAATAAGCACAAAAAATTTCGTCGAAGAAGAATTATTCTTTTCTCGATTATGATTCCAATAATGCTTATAATTATGGTTGTTTCAGTCTATGCAACTTATCTTTATTCAAAAGGCGAAAATGCGTTTGATAAGGCATTCTCTTCAATACGTGACGGCAAAGGTTCTGATTTACGTACTAAAAACGTCGTAGCAGCTAAAGATAATATGTCATTTCTTATCATCGGAGTTGATGATAGCGATGTTCGTAACTTTAAAGGTAATGCTCGCTCAGATGCTTTATTATATGGAACTTTAAACATAAAAACACATGCACTCACATTACTTAGTATTCCGCGTGACTCCTATGTTCTTGTACCAGGCACAGAAAACAGCACTGAACAATGGACAAAAATTGCCCATGCTCATGCCTACGGCGGACCTGAACTCAGTGTTAAAACTGTCGAAAACACGTTACAACTACCCGTTGATAAATACGTGCGTTTCAACTTCACATCTTTCTTAGAGATTGTCGATGCTTTAGGCGGTATTGAAGTTGATGTACCTGTATCCTTTACTGAGCAAGATTCAAAGGATAAAGCGGGCGCAATCACACTGAAAAAAGGACTACAAGAACTAAATGGTGAACAAGCATTAGCTCTTGCTCGAACACGTCATATTGATAACGATATCGAACGTGGTAAACGACAACAACTTGTTATTGAAGCCATTATCAAAAAAGCGTTACAAATGGGATCTATTTCAAAATACGGTTCGATCATTGATACAGTTGGAAATAACATGAAAACTGATATGGATTTCGAAACGATGATGTCACTTGCAAAATATGCCATCAACAATAAAGACGATTTCAAAGTTAAATCAATCAACTTAAAAGGTGCAGATTCAACAATTGATAATATTTACTACTACCAATTAGACAATGAAGAGCTACATAAAACTGCTAATACTTTAGCGAAGGAATTGGATTTTGATCTACCCTTCCCAGATGCAACGAACACTACAGGCGACGAAGTAACAACTGACACTGGAATCGGAACTGAAACACCAGCAGTTACTCCTTAAATAAAAGCTTGTTGTAAAATAGTATTTTTATTTCAAAAATCAATAAAACAAAAATAAACAGCTACCTTTGGGTAGCTGTTTATTT
>NZ_JAFYUW010000008.1:0-5573 GCF_017549435.1 Brochothrix sp. | reverse complement strand
TTATAGGGAGAGGTAAAATGAAAAAAACAAACTTGGCATTAGCTGTTCTTTACTCTTTAAATATAACAAGTGAGTGTTAACAAGTTATGACGAAGTTTGGTCTTTTTTGGGAAAGTTGTTTAGATTGGTTTGAAAATCGCATGTTGTTGATCATACACGGCAATTTTTGTCACACAATGCTTCTTCAGCAAAGCGATGGCATCTTTAAAGTGGAACCCATAATGTGCCACTGAATGCGCATCAGAACCGATTGAGAAGCGCTGTCCGCCCATCGTGACATACCATTCAATCATTTGTTCATAGAGTGCGACATTACCGTATTCATACATGCTACGCGTGTTTAACTCAAGCGCTATTTTATTTGTCTTCATCCGCTTCAGAATCGCTGTTAACACCGTTTTATGTTTTTGGAACTCCTCAAGTGTGACATCAAATAAACGGATGCCATAATCGAAGTGACTGAGAATATTTGCTTGTGGGAAATGTTGTATCGCGATTAACAACAATCCAAAATATTCGTGCATCACTTGGCGGACTTCTTTTTTCTTCACTACGGGTTGTAAATAATCATACCGACCATTTTGATGCACGCTCAACAGCAATACATCAAATTCCTTACCTTCCAAATAGGCTAAGATTTTTTCTTTCGACTCCACCGTAAAGCCCACTTCTAAACCTTTACGAATGCGACGACCGCTCGTTGCTTCTAACTGGGCAATAGTTGCTGAATACGCGTCATAATCAAGTACAGTGTCTTGTTCATTGTTGTAAAAATCGTGAAAATCAAGGTGTTCTGTCGTCACAAGTGTGCCTTGACTGATTTTCAAATAATTGGCGAGTGTCTCTTCTGAGTCTGGCGAAAAATGTGTGTGCATATGCTGATCATACCGCTTCATGCTGATTCCTCCTTCATCCTAAGCAATACTCAAACAATTGCGTTTTTCAAAGCGCAAGTGCACCCAATCACCGACTGAAAGTAAATTGAAACTACGATACAGCTCATCAACACGTAAACGAACACCCTCTACTTCGACATAATAACTTAAAATATTCCCGCTCGTTGTCGCATCGACAATTCTGCCACGGACCGTGTACTCTTCTTCACTGGGGTTAAACGCTGCTTTGTTCGAATCAATCACTTCTGGACGGATCGCAATGTCGCTTGTAACCGTCTGACCTGTCACTTGAGCAAATGCTCTTGGTTCCAAAATATTATAGTTGCCCATAAATGAGGCGACAAATTTTGTTTTGGGCTGCGTATACAATTCAGTTGGATGATCGGATTGTTCAATTTGCCCTTCATTCATTACATGAACCACATCAGATAAAATCATTGCCTCGTCCTGATCGTGTGTTACAAAAATAGTCGTGATGTTCAACTGTTTTTGAATGCGCCGAATTTGTTTTTGTAAACTCTTACGTAACATCGCATCAATTGCTGATAGCGGTTCATCTAACAGCAGTACTTTCGGTTCTGTTACAATCGCACGTGCCAGTGCAACCCGTTGTTTTTGCCCGCCCGATAAAGACTGTGGGTACTGTTTTTCTTTACCGACAAGATCAACAATGGCGATTATTTCAGCGACTTTTTGTTCCCGTTCAACTTTTGGTACTTTGCTCATCTTCAAACCAAAAGCAATATTTTCTTCAACGGTCATATTGGGAAACAACGAATACTGTTGAAACACCATCCCAATTTCGCGTTGACCTGGCTCCAATTTAGTAATGTTTTTACCATTGATTAAAATCTCACCACCATCGATGGTTTCAAAGCCGGCTAATGCGCGTAATAAAGTTGATTTTCCGCAACCGGATGGTCCTAACAAGGTGACTAAATGCCCTTCCTCAATCGATAGGGATAACTCGTTCAACACTTGCTTTTGTCCATCATATGTTTTGCGAATGTGTTTAAATTCAATGTAACTCATGTTCTTTCTCCTCCTTATGTTAAGCCTTACGGTTAAGTCGTGTAACGCCATACGATAGCAATAACATCACCGCAAACATTAACACAGAAACGGCACTAGCCGAGTGCCCAGAAACAGCACGTATTTCATTCAGGTAAACACCTAATGTTGGGAAATAACTGCCTGCTAGTATATTGATTAAAACAAAATCACCAAACAAAATACCTACTGCCAAAAGCAATGTTGCCAATAAGCCTTTTTTCACACTTGGGACAATAATACGGAAGTACGTATAAAACTTGTTGGCTCCTAAAATCGCTGCACTTTCTAAAATCGGTACAACATCAATGGTATTTAGTGCATTTTTAATACCTTGATACATATAAGGCAGTATGACGATGCCATAAGCACATATCACTAAGAAAATTCGGTTAGAGAGAAAACTATCGCTGCCACCGTATAGCGATAAAATACTGACTGCAAGAATAACTCCTTGTATTCCATAAGGAATTTTAGAGAGAATATCCACATACTTATCCACTTTTGGAAAATACACCCGAATGACAAATTGTGTCACTAACATCAACAACATCATCAATACTGTTGGGACAAAAGCCACAATCAACGTACGGATAATTGCTGGTCCAATTGCATTCCCTCGTGTAAACAAGTCGGTATAAAATGAAAGTGTAAACGCGCTTGGCATCAGTGTGGTGACATCTTTAAAGAGCGAGTTAACCAATGTTATCACTGGTGGGATAATCAAGAAAAGTGTCACTGCTACAATAATCACGTTGCTTAAAAAAGCTTTTCGTTTAAGTGTTTGCATTTATAAATCCTTTCTCAACTTCGCTAAAAGTCGCGTACTCAAAATCGTTGTCACACCCATCAACACTAATAGTATCAATGATAAGGCACTCCCCAATTCAACTTGCTGAACAACATCGCCTGTAAACATCGAAGAGATCCGAATAGGTAGTAACGAAAAATTGGTTCCCATTAACGCATAAGGCGTTGCATACGCTGCAAGTGCATTGGAGAACATCACCGCAAAGGTGCCCAGAATACTGGGTAACAACAAGGGTAACCCCACACGTAGCCAAAATTGAAAGGTGCTCGCGTGTAACAGTTGAGCCGCTTCTTTGTACTCCGTTTTAATGGCATCAAACGATGGATACAACAGCAAGGTTGCCAGTGGAATTTGAAAATAAACAAATGTGAGCATGATCCCTGACGACGAATACAGATTGTAGTTGGCTAAAAAATCGAGCCCTGTTTGTTGTCCTAAACGAACGAGTATACCTGAGTTGCCCAATAAGATGATGAAGGCAAATGCCAGTTGGATTCCTTGAAAATTAGCGGTCATATTCAAAACATTCACAAACCCATTACGAATTTTAGATGAGGATTGATGAATAGCATAGGCGCTCAGCACCGCAATTGCTAAACCAACCAATGAAGAAATAACGGCAATAATCAAACTGTTACGAATCGAAAGCGTGTAATAGTCGCTCGCAAAAATCTCTTTGAAATTGGCAAAGGTAAATCCCTCTCCTCCAACAGGCTTAAAACTGTTCTGCACTATATTAAACAAGGGTAATAATTCAAACATGATCACAAAAAGCGCAAATGGTACAAGTAAGACTAAATACTTCCAATACGATTGTTTCCCTAACACAAGTTGTGCCTCCCTTTAAATAAACGTGAGTGGTGCCATCTGTTCACTCGGAGTCAACCCTAAGAGCTGACAGAGTAACGGTGCAATTTGTCGTTGTTTAACGAGCACGTCGCGGTAATCCCCAGTTGTTACATCTTCTGAAAAGATATACAAAGGTACCTGTCGATCATCTGACGATATGCCGTTATGCGTTTGAAAGGTGTTCATGCCATGATCAGCGGTCACAACGATTTGATACCCTTGAGCGCGCCACTTTAAAATAAACCCTGCTAATAAACTATCGATCGCCACTGTTTGTTGAACGTATTCTTTACTATCTGAACCATAGCGATGACCCACATCATCAATGTTCATCGTATGAATCAGTGTATAATCCGTTTGTTGTTGCTGAATTAAATAATCACCATCCAATAACAAGTGACTATCAGGGTAATGGTCTTCAAAATAGAACAACCCCTGTTGAATATAGCCAGCACTATTAAATTGTAGGCGATCGGTTTCTGGATTAAACGGTGATTTATTATACAGTTCGCTCACCCAGTGATACGCTGCTGCACCTGTTGTAAGGCCCGCTTCTTGAGCGAGTTGGAACACACTCACCTCTTTAGAAGGGGTGGTGCAATGATTAGCGTAAATACCATTTTGATACGTTGGAACGCCTGTCTGCAATACTTCATAAAGCGGACGTGACTGTGCAGGCACTTCTGCTTCAACGGTGTACACCGCACACTGCTGTTGTTCGATCATATGTGCCATAAAACCCATATGCGCAAACGCCGTTTTGGCGTTAAGTCCATCTAATACGACAAAAATCGTTTTTCCCATCCGATTCACTCCCTATTTTGCTTTAGTTAAAACTTCTTCTTGCCATTGTTTACCTAAAGTCGTTGCCGCTGCATCCCACGCTTTTGTATCTTTAATTGGACGGGCTTTTTTGTACTCTGCATCATCGAGCAATTTGGCTTTAACATCTGCTGGCAATTTGACTTTATTACGAATCGGACGAGCAAATCCACGTGCGAGGTTAATTTGACCTTCATCAGATAAAATATACTCGCGTGTCAGTGCTGCTGCATAAGGATGTGGTGCATACGCATTGATGATTGTTGCATAACCACTTTGAACGCTACCATCCGTTGGAATCGAGACAGCAAAGTCAGTTTTAGCATTCCCTTTTTCAATCGCATTTTTGTAGTTCAATGCATTAAAATCCCAGAAAATACCGACAGCGATTTCACCTGCTTCTAAACGGGCAAGCGACGCTTCACCCATATCCAAACGCCCTTGTTCTGCTAACTTCGCAAAAAATGCCAATCCCGGTTCAAGATTACTTTCATCGCCACCATTCGCAATAGCAGCTGCAAGTACCGCATTTTGTGATTGTGACCCTGCATTCACATCGCCGATTGTTACTTTATAATCACCTTTTAAAATATCAGCAAATGATTTTGGTGCGTCTTTCACTTTGGCTGTATTTGTCATGAAAGAAATCGTGCCCGTGTAACCGATGACCCAGTCACCGTTATCGTCTTTTGCCCAATCAGGCACTTCGTCCCAATAAGATGTTTTATAAGGAAGCGTTACGCCCTTACTCTCTGCTATCGGACCGAATGATTGACCAACATCACCGATATCTTTGGTCGCTTTTTTCTTTTCTGATTCAAACAATGCAATTTCTTCGGCTGAGCTCATATCTGTATCTGCATGCTTGATCCCGTATTTTTTATCGATATTGCCCCAAGTCTCACCCCAGTTTGCCCATGTATCCGGCATCCCTACTGATTCGACTTTACCTTCTGCTTTCGCTTTCTTTTCAATGTCACTTAGCGATAAGCTATTTAAATCAATTGATTGACTTGTTTCTTTTTTATCGTCTGCCGACGCACCACAACCTGCTAATAATGTTGTTGCCACTAAAGATACCACTAAGCCTTTTTTCAATTTCCCCATTATAATAAATCCTCCTAGTTGTTCTTTTTTTGGTGGTT
>NZ_JAFYUW010000060.1:0-9733 GCF_017549435.1 Brochothrix sp. | reverse complement strand
TGTTTGTGACGATGTGGCTTTTTCAGAGTTTTCTTCTGCTTTTTTTTCAGTGCGTGAACGATAATTTTTATTATCGAAATTGGATAAAAAATCACTCATTTTGGCTGAAAGCCCCCTTATGCAGATAGTACGTTTCATCGGATAATTCTGCAATCTCTTTAGAGTGTGTAACAACAATAATACATTTATTGTGTTGATGAGCAAGTTCTTTGAAAATAGCAACGATTTCTTGTTCCATATCTTCATCGAGATTACCTGTCGGTTCATCGGCAAGAATAATATCAACATTTGTTGCTAGGGCACGCGCGATAGCGACACGCTGTTGTTCACCACCAGAAAGTTGTGTGACCACTCGTTTTGCTTTGTCATTATTTAAACCAATATAATCCAATAAATTTAAGGCTACTTCATTATGATCTGTGGGAATATCATTTGTAGTAATCGACATCGGAACTAAAACATTTTCAACAGCAGTTAAATAAGGAATCAAATTGTAACCCTGGAAAATAATACTCATATCATTGCGACGATACTCTTCGTAACCGATCGTTTTAATATCAACATCGTTGTATAATATTTGGCCTTTATGCGGTGTATCTAAGCCGCTAATCAATGAAAGAAAAGTTGATTTTCCCGAGCCAGATTGCCCAAGGATAGTATAAAATTTCCCTTTCTCAAATGCTAAATCGGTATCTTTGAGAATGAAACGTTGGCGATCGCCATCTTGATAAAAATAATCGACATCTTTGACTGTTAGTATACTCATGGTTTCACTTCCTTACATCATAATTTTTTTAGGATTTAATCGAAGAATATAAAGCATTGGTAGCGCAGTTGAAAGAATCACAGTCACAAGGCCAATGAGATAGAAGAAGGCAATGTAAGGACCATCAATTTTCACAGTATATGAATCTTTAACAGTATCAAAATCAATATCAGCATTAGCATTGCCAATTTGATTACCAGATATCATACCGCTATCTTGTTCCGTTTTTGTATCATTACTAATCAATGAAGTTGAAACGTTTTTCGCCAGTAAGTTCCCAGTGAAAAGCGAAATTGAAATAGCGATGAAGGCAACAATGAGAACTTCAATAAAGATTTGACCGATAATTTTTATTTTCTTTTCTCCAAGTGAAAGATAAATACCGAGTTCTTTTTTACGGTCGCGAATAAAGAGAATAATTACAAGCGTTAATATAATAATTGAAGCTGCTGCTGCAGTAATTAAAATATATTTAGAAAATTTGGCTACTTTATTCATAGAACCAGAAATTGTATCGTATTTATCTTGTGCGGAAATAATTGAATAGTGTTTTGGTAATAAGGGTGTTGCATCTGCTACAAAATCAGGCATTTGTTCAGGTTTTTTAATTACAAATGTTGATGAATAAGCCTCTTGACTAGCACCTTTTTTATAGTCAGCCAGTTCTTTTTCGCTCATACCATCAGCCATTGTGGTATCTTTTTCAAACGATTCTTTCACATAAGCTTGATTCATTCTTGAAACGGTCTTATTAGGTAGATAGAAAGTGTTGATAAGCTCGTTCGTTACCCATTCTTGTTCCATTTTTTTATCGTTGCTTAATTTTTTCTTTGATTCAATTTTAGTAGGTGTGAAAAGTCCCACTACTTTAAAAGAATTGACATGTGTAAATAATTTTTTTTCTTTGTCAGTTTTATCATCGTACGAAGTGTAGACATTATCTAAAACAAAGTTGTCACCAACTGAAATGTTATTGAGTTTGGCAACTTGGGAAGACATAATAATGACATTTTTACCATCTGCTACCTGTTCTTTAGTAAAGACACTTCCTGCATCTAACTTTATTTTATTCTCTTCAACATCAAGAAGATTGGCGTACTCAACACCTTTAGCTTGGAAACTGTTACCCATGTCTTCAGCGTTTTCTTCCTCATCTTTTGGTATAACTGCTTTTACTTTTTCGGAGGTATAATAATCCTCAATGTTATAATCGTAGTATTTTACAGAATCAAGTGCGCCGACTTTTTTAATCACATCAACACTTGGTGGTTCAGGAAATTCCGTATCTTCGTTACTATCTTTAAATAATTTTTCCATTGTTTCTTCAGACATATCAATGGTTGCTTGTGCACCCAATTGATCCTTAACTGTTTTTTCGACATTGTTTGTCGCTTGTGAAATCGAAACAGCACCTGCAATGACATTCCCTAAGATAAAGATAATTGCAAAAAGAAGAAGGGACTTGCCTTTTTTTCGTGAAATGCTAACTAATGCGCGCTTGAAAAAATTCATGTAAAAACTCCTTTTGTGGTTTGATTTTTATAGTAATTAGATGACGAGTAGCTAGTTTACTAACTAGTCATCAGTCTAAATATATCGTAAAGATATTT
Organism: Brochothrix sp.; assembly: GCF_017549435.1. Lineage (NCBI taxonomy): Bacteria > Bacillati > Bacillota > Bacilli > Caryophanales > Listeriaceae > Brochothrix > Brochothrix sp. The sequence continues at coordinate 7,357 of NZ_JAFYUW010000060.1, read as the reverse complement.
ACAACAATGAACAGGATAAATTTTCCTAGAGCTTTGTTAGAAAGGGGTACAACTGTACTATAACATAGGGTACACTCAGGTGGAAGTTAAAAATGTAATATTTGTAATATTACTGTTAATTAAATGAATTATTTGATTAGTTATGTTAGTTAAATCTTTTATTTAAGGCGGACATTTTTGACGAATGTTTTTTCTATCCGTATAATTAAAGTTAAGAATGAATGTGCTTTAAAAGGAGCTCTATGAATATAAGAGAAATCGAGGCTGAAGCCTTTAAACAGATACATCAGAACTATGTTATGACAATGTTTCCACGCAATGAAATTAGAAGGTATTCAGGTTTGAAAAAATTGATGAAACGAGGGTGTTATTTTGTCTGGATATTGGAAAAAGCGGGTGAATTAATAGGTTTTGCAGCGGTATTAAGAGATCCAAAACAAAATATTGGTATTCTCGATTTGTTTGCGATTTTGCCAAAGCATCAACAAGATGGATATGGCAGTTATTTTTTACAGCGTTTACATAAGGAAGAAAACCTGCCTAATTTGTTGATTGAATGTGAATATCCGACAGATGAAAGTAAACAAAAGCGTATCGATTTTTATGAAAAAAATGGTGCGCAACGTAGTCCATATGATTGGCGCTCATTTGGCGTTAAATATGAAGTGCTCTATCTAACTAAAGATGAAATGAGCAGAGATGATAAAATCGTTGAACGTATTACAGATGTTTACGCGTTGACCTTACCCCCGCTATTGATTCGTCTATTAACACATTTGAAAAAAAGGAGTTGAGATAATGGTGAATGCAGGTGAATTATTGAAGGATATTGTGTCTGAATTGCCTGGTGCAATGATTGTCCATAAAGATGAATGGGGAGCAGATACTTTTCTGGTTGGTGGGAAAATATTTGCAATGAACGGCACCAACAAAACAGGACAAACGATTTTAACCGTTAAAGGTTTACCTTCTGATAATGAAGAGTTGGTTGAATTAAATGCAGCAATTTCACCAGGGTACTATATGAATAAAACACATTGGATTTCAATTTTATTGGAAGATGAATCGATTGGTGCACCCATAATAGAAAAATGTCTAAAACAATCGTACCAATTAATTTACGACAAGTTAACCAAGAAAATGAAGGCTGAGATTAACGAAGGTTAGTTCAAATAAAAGTAACTGGAGGTTATAAGATGAAACTTGATATGGTTGGTATCATTGTTAAAGATATGAAAGCATCGTTAGCTTTTTATCGTGCATTAGGTTTTAGTTTTCCAGATAATGCTGAGAAAGAGGCCTATGTTGAAGTGGATCAAGGCGGGGTCCGTTTATCATTTAATACGGAAGAAATGGTGACGCCGTTGTTTGGTGAGTTAGAAAAACCTAAAGGACAAAGGATTGAGTTAGCCTTTTTATGCGAAAACGTTCAGGAGTTAGATCGCTTATATGATAATGTTATCGCAAAAGGTTATCAAGGTGTTCGTGAACCATGGGATGCTTTCTGGGGGCAACGTTATTGTATCCTTGAAGATGTTGATGGAAATTTAATCAGCTTATTTGTGCCATTAGAATGAACGGAAGACATGTAGTAAGGCTGTTAGTGACAGTTTACTGCATGTTATTTTTTTGATTCAAACAACCAATAGTGGACTGTTTTCGTTTTTTTATCGCTATAATCAGCAACCAACTGATAATTTTTGTGTAAGAGAGCTGTGCCAACATCTTTTTCTTTGAGAGGGTGTTTGGTTTTTACAATAACGAACTGAGTGGTCTTCAATTTGATGTACTTATTTTGTGCGTCCATAATATCAGGATAAATCTCGTTCGATATGTTTTGTTTCATAAAGTAACGTACATTTGGAAGGAAATCCCCAGCAGTATAGACTCCGTAATCCAAAAATCCATAATTAAGGAGCGTTTGGTTGTTAGATTTTTTGATAATATTAGCGAAAATATGTTGGATAGTTTGAGGCGTTTTCGTAGAAATATTTTGTTTATTGTTGACCAGCGTGGAATTGTTAGGGAAAATTTTTGATTCTAAAATCAGTGGATTATTCATAAAAGTAAGCGCCATACTTACAAAAATAGCAATAAATAGATGACGGTGTGTTATTTCAAAAGTAATATTAATTAGTCTTTTTTTGATTGTTTTAAGGGCGGCAATAAAAGCGTAAATAACAAATGGTAAAAGTATGAGGAAATAATAAAGGTAGTTTTTCCCACCCCAATAAGCTGTAATGAATGTGAAACTGAACAGAGTTAATAGGAGTAATCTATCAATTAATCGTTTTGAAATCACGGTTGTGCAAAAGGCTGAAAAAAGCCCAACTATTAGCATCAATTTTAGAATGAGTGGTGCTTTTATGATGTTGCCAGCGGTGAATACGAACGAACGTATGATGCTGAAAAAAGCGTGTGTAGTAGGAGGGTAATAAAAGATATTAAAGTAAAAATAAACATCTATTAAATCAGTGATGGCTTGATGATAATAGAAATAAAAGAGAATGGGGATAGAAATCAAGCTGAAACCGCATAAACTAATTAGGGTGATTTTTAATAATAAAACGAATTCTTTTTTTATAAGTAGGAGACAGCAAATAAAGAAGAAAAAACCAATCCAAGGACCGATTAAGGTGTATTTCATCCAAAAGACAGCGCCTAAAGAAATACCTTGATATAAATAGCAACTGAGGCCATGCTGAAAAGTTTGAGAATGGATGATTTTGAAAGTGAAGTAAAGGAGACCAAAAATAAAGGGGGTAGAAAATTCTTCTGCAGAATCACCTGTTCGATAAAATAAGGTGATTAAAAGTAGCGGAGGTAAAAATAAGCTCATTAGCAATGCAATTTTGCGTGTAGTGTAGAGGGTGAAGGTTTTATAAGCAAACAATAATGATATAAATAAGCCAATACTTTGAAAAACATAGACACCAGTGAAATTTTTACGTTCAATGAGGTAGGCTCCGGCATGAATAAAATAGAGTAAAGGCCCTTTTTGTTCAAATAGATCTCTGTAGGGGATTAAGCCATGAATAATCCCTTTCCCAACTGTAAAGTAAGCATTGGAGTCAACCCAATCGTTAAGGTAAAATAAGGGTGATGATTTTGTGAAGAACAATAAGGTGAAAAAGGCGAAGCATAAAAGTATTAAATAATCATACCAAGGTGATTTTTGTTTTTCTTTAGCGCGTTGCATTAGTAGATCCTCCTATTGATTATTTAAAGGTTCAGCATAACAAATACTGTCGTTATTTGTAAACAGTTATGTGGTATTACCAGTTAAAAGAAGAACGCTTGTAAATTTGCAGAAACAATAGCAAAAGGTTATGATAAAACACAAAGTAAACAGTAAATAAAAGGAGTTCATAATGAGTAATAACAATAAAAAAGAAGCGTTTTTATACTTAGTAATGGGTGGTTTAACAACGTTAGTAAATATTGTAGCGTTTTATTGCTTAGACGAATATACAACAATAGAGCTTGCGGTCAGTGCAACCATAGCGAATATCTTAGCGATTATTTTCGCATACTTCAGCAATAAATTATGGGTATTTGAACGCATCGAAAAAGATACGAAAGGCACTGTAAAAGAGATTTTTCTTTTTTTAGGATTTCGTGGTGTATCGCTAGGGATTGACGTTGGTTTAACGGTATTAATGGTAAGCGTCTTTGGCATTATGGCACTGATAGCCAAGATTATTGCGAATGTTGTGGTTGTTATTGTTAACTATGCAGCGAGCAAATGGTTAATCTTTAAATAAACGCTATTTCGTTAACAAACGAAGGCTGATAAAAGGATGAGATAGATGAAGATAGCAGTACGTCATCGTTCAATTGAACGTATTCCAGTATTAGAAGTTGTATCAGAGGAGTCACGCTCAGAAGCATTACCCTTATTAATTTATTATCATGGTTGGCAATCGTCAAAGGAGCTTGTTTTAACGCAAGCACGTAAAATAGCGCGTTTGGGTGTGCGGGTAATTTTACCAGATGCAATGTTTCATGGTGAACGTAAGTTGGGAGAACCTTCTTCCATACCTTCGGTTACCTTTTGGTCGAGTATTCAGCATAATATTTTAGAATTCTCTGTTTTGGTTCGTTTCTTTGAAAAAAAACAGATGATTGAGAGGGATTTAATCGCTGTTGGTGGTGTGTCAATGGGCGGAATAACCACTTGTGCGTTATTAACGCAACACCCAGAAATACAAGCAGCGGCTTGTGTTATGGGGACGCCGAGTCCGCTGTCTTATATTGATTTAGTCATAAGTTCTGCAGCTAAACGACAGATAGCTGTACCTAAAGATTTACGATTGGCCTTATCCTGGGTGGGCCATTATGATTTAGCGCAACATCCAGAAATGATTGCGAATCGTCCCTTTTTATTTTGGCATGGCAAACTAGATGAAAAGATACCTTATGAAGCAGCCTATGATTTTTATAACACGATTAAAGCAGAAAAATATGCTCAAAATACTGTGTTTTTAACAGATGAGCATGAGCGTCATCTTGTTCGAGGAGATGTAATGGACCAAATCGCAGCTTTTTATGAAAAGAACTTTTTAAAAAAGTAAAGAGTACGGATTTATCTTCCAATTTATCTTCGATTAAAGAGCCCTTCGAATGAAGGGCTCTTTTTAGTATGAAGCTCTAACTAGTTTTATAACACTTGCTAACATAGTAACGATCAGGATAACTACCATTCCCCATGCGAGAGAGAAATTACCGAAGTAATCAATCATTAAACCGAATAGAAGCGGTCCACAAGCACCGATGATAAAACCGCCGAATTGCATAAGAGCAGAGAGAGAAATAGCTTCTTGAGACGTTTGCGCTCTTGTCATAGGTAGAAGCAATGCGAGTGGGAAGAGGCCGCCTGCACCGATGCCAAGAATAATAGTAGAAAACCAAGGTGATAAACCACCAATCAGGAATAAAACACCCAGAAGTTCGGCTATCCCGCAAAATATTAACCAAAGGTATTGTTTACCAAATCGAGTCACTAACAACGGAATGAGGAAACTCACAGGAATTTGTACACCTGTAAATACAGCTAATAATAAACCAGAGTGATAACGAGACATGCCAGTTGCTTGTACATAAGGTGATAACCATGCGGTAAGAATGTAGAAAATGGCTGCCATAAAACTGAAAAAGAGCATCATAGGAAAAGCTTGGTGCCATAATGAGGAAAGTTTAACAAGCTGATTTTTGTTAGTGGGACTATTTTTTATGAGTGGTAGTAGCAGTAGCGCAGCGATAACTGCCAACAATGACCAAAAACTCAAGGACATTTGCCAAGAGTCATTAAAGGCAGTGAAGAGGGGGATTGTAAAACTAGAGGCAACAGCAGCGCCAACAACCATTGATACTGAATAAAAACTCATCATTCCGTTATTTTCCGGGAAATGTTTCTTAATAAAGCCGGCAATTAGAGGGCCGACAATACCGATGCCGATACCTGCGATTAGAGCGGTTAATAATAAACTTGTTAATGAATCTACAAAGAAACGAGCAAGTGTAGCAACAAATAACAGTAACATTGCAATGAACAAGGCTTTTTCAACACTGAAACGTTGACTGATTTTGATCGCTAGCAATGAAAATAAACCCATACATAAAACGGGTAATGTGGTGATAAGACTTGCTGAACCGGCGCTTATATGTAAATCAGCTTGGATTTGGCCTAATAAGGGCCCAACAGATGTAATGGCAGGTCGTAAATTGAGTGAGACAAAAATAATAATGAGTATTAGATATAACTTTTTCATAGTGTAACTCCTTTAAATTGTGAATTATTTAGCGATATCATCAGTTTAGACTTGATTTAAACATACAACAATACTATTATTTGTATACAAACGATAGTTTTTAGCTATAGGAAGAGGTGGAATAATGGAATTGCGACATTTACACTATTTTTTAACATTATGTGAGGAATTACATTTTTCAGAAGCAGCTTTCAAAATCGGTATTTCACAACCAACTTTAAGTCAGCAGATCCGTGTGTTAGAGGGCGAGGTGGGCGTGCCTTTATTTGATCGTCTAGGTAAAAAAACAGTGCAAACAGAAGCCGGTTTGATTCTACAACGGTATGCTATCAAAGCAATTAAAGAATTGGAAAACGCCCAAACAGCGATAGATGATTTAAAAGATGCATACAGTGGGACATTGCATGTTGCAGTGCTACCTTCTGATTTGGATTATCATTTGACTGAATTATTAGTGGCCTTTCATCGTGACTTTCCGTCTGTCCATATCGAGGTAATCCCTTCAATTGATATTCCCAATAAAGTATTGCTTAATGAAGTAGATATTGGATTAGCCTTAGTGGAACCCGCACATTCACAATTAACAGCACGTCCAATTTTCAAAGAATCCTATTGCCTTTTTGTATCTAAAAAAAGTCACTTGGCGACACGGAAAAAAATTGAAATTAGTGAATTAGCAGATATACCATTGATTTTATACCCAAAAGGTTTTTATGGCCGTGATTTAATTGACCGTTGGTGTTTGACACAAGGCATTCGTGTAGAACCGATAATGGCACCTGGTTCTTCAACGGCCATCTTTCAATTGATTGAAGCGGGAGTTGGGGCTTCAATCCAACCCCATAAATTAATTGAAGCGTTTGAGGACAAAGATATGATAGCTATTCCAATAGAAGACGCACCACAACGGTCATTAGCCATTATTTATCGCAATGATCGTTACTTGAGTAAAGCGGCACAAAGGTTTATCACAGAACTCACCGACTATTTTCAAAAACAGTAAAAGTGCCACAACTTGCGACAATCTGTTAAGCGTGCTATTCTTTAAGTGAATTGAATCGATACCACTAGGGGGGCCTTTTTTAAGGCTGAGATAGGTTTGTCCTGACCCTTGGACCTGATCTGGTTAGTACCAGCGGAGGAAATGTGGCAGAAGTGAAGGGACACGTCTCGTTTGTGTTTCCTACGGTGAAGCCATTTTCTTTAAGAGAATGGCTTTTTTTGTTGTTTCTAGGTAACGTTCAATTAGTTGCAGAAGGAGGAGAAGAAAAAATGACACACTTATTGGAAAAGATGAGAGTAAACAACCCGTTGGTGCATAATATGACCAATCAAGTGGTAGCAAATGATGTCGCAAATGGTTTACTAGCAATGGGTGCTTCCCCGGTCATGGCTTATGCGGTTGAAGAAGTCGCTAGTATAGCAAGCATTTCCAAAGCACTTGTCCTTAATATTGGAACGTTAACATCTGCAGGTGTAGAAGCGATGATGATAGCAGGCACCGCTGCAAATAAAGCAGATGTACCAGTGGTATTAGATCCAGTCGGAGTCGGTGCAAGCAGCTACCGTCAAGAAAAGGTGCGTGA
>NZ_JAFYUW010000059.1:0-34887 GCF_017549435.1 Brochothrix sp. | reverse complement strand
GAACAAATAAAAAACATTAGACCTGAAATTTAAGTTTTAAATAGACATGGACCAGTCTATCCTAACTAAAATTTCTAGTCTAACGAATGTTTTTTAGTTTTTTCAATTTCTTGAAGAATGAATAGGGTGTTTCACTTTTATCGTCTCTAGTACTTCAACCAAAAAAACTTAAAATTTCATACACCTATAAAAAAACCACTACTAGACCTGAAATTTAATTGCTTTAGTAGGCATTCCTCCAAAAACTAAGCCAACTTTATCAAAATTTCATAACGGGATTCAATAATATAACGAGACCTGAAATCTAAATGGTAAAGTCGACATGGATCAGTCGACCCACATTTAAGATTTCTAGACTAATGCGCTATATTTTTAATCCATTCCAATTTGGATAAAGTAAAACGAGCTTAGCTTTCTTTCGGTAATCAGCCTACATCAACTAAAATTTCTAGTCTAACGAGTAGTGGATGTTTGATAGATTCCAATTTATAAGTGTTTTTAAAAGGTTGAAGGTACTTTTATTACACTTCAGCCATTGCAAACATTATGTCTGCTTCACACGCGATTTCACCATCAACTGTCGCAATAACGTGTGCTTTTGCAATCGCACCTTTTTGTCGTGTGATTTCAGCTGCTAAATGCAACTGATCACCTGGTACAACTTGTTTTTTAAAGCGGCATTTATCAACACCTGCAAACAATCCAATTTTGTTAGTCTCTTCTTTATTCGCCATTGCTAATCCTGCTGTTTGTGCCAATGCTTCTAAAATAAGAACACCTGGCATCACTGGGAATTGCGGGAAATGACCTTCGAAAAAGGGATCGTTATGCGAAACGTTTTTATACGCACGTGCTTGTTTCCCAGCTTCTACTTCAATAACACGATCGACTAATAGAAAAGGGTAACGATGTGGTAACGCTTGTTTAATTTCATTACTTGTCATCATTATGAACTACCTCCTCATTATTTTTGGTTAACTAAATGATCTAATAATACGCCTGTTCCCATTGCAACTGCATCTAATGGTGAATCAGCTACTGCAACTGGTACTTTCAATTCATCAGAAAGTAATTTATCAAGGCCTCTTAACAAAGCCCCACCACCTGTTACAACAACACCACGATCAATAATATCTGCAGAAAGTTCTGGCGGAGTATTCTCTAAGACTGTTTTAGCTGTATCTACAATAGCGTAAACTGATTCACGCATTGCTTCACGAATCTCAGTTTCATTGATTGTTAATGTACGTGGTAAACCTGTTAATAAATCACGTCCACGAATATCCATTGTTTCTTCAGTATCAGTCGGAGTTGCTGTACCAATAGTAATTTTAATGGCTTCAGCTGTACGTTCACCGATTAATAAATTATGTTCACGTTTTACATGATTAAGAATGTCGTTATCAAGTGTGTTACCTGCCATTTTTAATGACTCACTTGTTACAATACCACCCATTGAAAGTACTGCAACATCTGTTGTACCTCCACCGATATCGATTACCATATTGCCGCTTGGTTCAAATATGTTCATTCCAACACCAACAGCTGCTACTTTTGGCTCTTCTTCGATAAATACATTACGACTACCTGTTGATTCTGCTGCTTGACGAATCGCCTTTTGTTCAACACTTGTAATGTTCGTTGGACAGCAAATTAAAATACGTGGGCGTGAGAACATACTCTTAACTTTTAACTTGTTAATGAAATACTGTAACATCGCTTGAGTAATATCAAAATCAGCGATAACACCATCACGCATCGGACGAATTGCTACGATACTTCCCGGTGTACGTCCAACCATTTGATAGGCTTCTTCTCCAACTGCTAACACTTTATTTGTCGCTGTATCTAATGCAACAACTGAGGGTTCATTAAGGACAATGCCTTTACCTTTTACAAAAATCAAAACGTTGGCGGTCCCCAAGTCGATTCCAATATCTTTTGCCATCTTTATATTTCCTCCTAATATTCACTGTTTTCTATAATTACAATCACATCATTATATCATAGTTACTGTCGAATGCCGACGTATATCTTAAAAAGTCTGATACTGTTTTACACAGTATCAGACTCTTTCACTTATTTCATTCTCACAAAAACCTCGATTAAACCGTTTGAAGTTGTGAAATTGCTTCTTCTTCAGTCATTGCTTCATCATCAAAGCGATGAATTGTTGCTCCTAAATCGCGTAATTTAAGATGGAAATCTGTATAACCACGATCTAAATATTCCAGATGAGTAACACGAGTATAACCATCAGATACAAGACCTGTTAAAATTAAGGCTGCTGCTGCACGTAAGTCAGTTGCTGAAACTTCTGCACCTTGAAGTGGTTTGCGACCATTCATAATAACTGTACGGCCTTCAATTTTCATATCTGCATTCATGCGACGCATTTCTTCAACATGCATAAAACGATTTTCAAAAACTGTTTCTGTCATCATTGAAGTTCCATCCGCACAAATTTGCGCAACCATCATTTGTGATTGCATATCCGTTGGAAAACCTGGGTGTGGCATTGTTTTAACATCTACAGGTTTCAATTTTTTTGGTCCAATCACACGAAGACCTTCGTTTTCACTAATTACTTCAACGCCCATTTCACGCAATTTCGCAATAAGTGCAACAGCATGCTCAGGCACTGCGTTATCAATGAAAATATTACCTTCTGTAATTGCTGCAGCAATCATAAATGTGCCCGCTTCAATACGATCGGCAATAATTGAATGCTCCGCACCATGTAATTTTTTTACGCCTTCAATACGAATCGTTTCTGTTCCTGCACCGATAACTTTTGCACCCATTTTATTTAAAAAGTTTGCTAAGTCAACAATTTCAGGTTCGCGTGCAACGTTTTCTAAAGTAGTTGTACCTTCAGCTAATGTTGCTGCCATCATAATATTTTGCGTTGCACCTACACTTGGAAAATCTAAGTAAATGTTTGCACCAGTTAATTTTTCTGCTGCTGCTTCCATATAACCATCTTCGATTTTAACAACAGCACCCATTGCTTCAAAACCTTTCAAGTGTAAATCAACGGGACGCGAACCAATGGCACAGCCTCCTGGTAACGCTACACGTGCACGACCAGTACGTGCTAACATCGGTCCCATTACTACCATTGAAGCGCGCATTTGGCTTACATATTCAAACGGTGCTTCCGATCCGATTGTACGTGTTGCATCAACGGTTACTTTATCCCCTTCAAACACAACATCAGCTTGTAAGTAACGCAATAATTCATTAATCATATAAACATCTGATAACTTAGGTACGTTATGTAATGTCACTTGATTTTCTTCTGCTAATAAAGTCGCTGCAATAATTGGCAATACTGCATTTTTGGCTCCTTCAATATGAACAGAACCTTCAAGTCTTTTTCCCCCACTAACGATAATTTTTTCCAATTTAAAATCCCTCCGCTAACTAACCATTTAGATTATATTTCTGTATTATTTTTGTATTATTTATGCTAAAATTTCATTTTGTATGTTTTTTCTAACTTCTTAATACTATCACGATGTGCACTTTTTTTCCATACTTCGTTCCTTGATTTCAAAGATTTAAGTCTTTTGCAATTGTAAATCACTTAAAAGGATGGTAAATTTTGTGCAGCTAAAAGATAAGACAAGAAAAATGAACTAACGCCATAACCTAAAGCAACAGCAAGAAGAATGTATAACAGACGTGCTTGCACTACTTTATTTTTGCGAATCATCTTTTCTAAATCTAGCGCTTGCAACGAGAAGAATGCAATCCCCATAAATACTAAATGTGATACCAATGTCAAAATTGCTGAATCCGTGACAACATTCACTTTTTGCAAAACCTCCTTCTATACAACCTTTATTATAGCAAAAATTCCAATCTATTTACAAAAATACATAACTGTTTGACAGAATTATTATTTCAATCACATTAACTATCTCAAAACCTTATGGTTCTCCACTTTATAACATGAACGAATCTTCATTGGTGCTTATTTTTATGAAAAAATAACGGTTTTTTCAATAATATCGTAAAATAGCATAAAATGACACGTGAAATTTTCAACAGCCCTCTGTTTAAAGGTGCTCATTATCTGGCGATTTTATACAATTGTATGCAAAAAAAACTGAAAGGCAAAAGCCCTTCAGTTTTTTTAATTAACGATGCGACGCGGCGTTAATTCGATTAATCGCACGACGCAATGCCAATTGTGTTCTTAACATTTCTTCTTGATTCGATTGTGTATGTGTTAGACGTTCTTCAGCGCGTTGTTTCGCACGCTCCGCACGTGATAACTCAATGTCCTCGTCAGCTTCACTCGACTCAGCTAAAATGTTAACTTCTTTGCCGTCGGTTTCTAAAAAACCACCATTGACCGCAATCCAGTGTTCTTTACCTTCTGCATCTTTAATGCGAACGATATCGATATCAACTGGAGAAACTAACGGGATATGACCTGGTAAAATACCAAGTTCTCCACTTTTAGTTACAGCGCTAACCATTGTTGCTTCACCATTAAAAACTGGACCATCAGGAGTAACAATCGACACTTGTAAAGTAGCCATACGTTTTCCTCCTTAAAATGAGGCTGTTATTGAGGTCTTAAACCTCAACACCCATTTCTTTCGCTTTCGCGATAACATCATCAATCCCACCAAGAAGACGGAATGCATCTTCAGGTAAGTGATCATATTTACCAGCTAAGATTTCTTTAAAGCCACTGATTGTATCAGCTACAGGTACGTATGAACCTTTTTGACCTGTAAACTGTTCAGCAACATGGAAGTTTTGTGATAAGAAGAACTGGATACGACGCGCACGGTTAACGATTAGTTTTTCTTCATCAGAAATTTCATCCATACCTAAGATTGCGATAATATCTTGTAATTCTTTATAACGTTGTAATACTTGTTGAACTTGAGTCGCAACTTCATAATGCTCTTCACCAACAACTTCTGGGCTTAATGCACGAGAAGAAGATGCTAAAGGATCAACCGCAGGGTAAATACCTTGCTCAGTTAATTTACGCTCTAAGTTGGTTGTTGCATCAAGATGGGCAAATGTTGTTGCCGGAGCAGGGTCAGTATAATCATCCGCTGGCACGTAAATTGCTTGAATCGATGTAACAGAACCTTTTTTAGTTGAAGTGATACGCTCTTGTAAACGTCCCATTTCAGTTGCTAATGTTGGTTGGTAACCAACTGCTGAAGGCATACGACCTAAAAGGGCAGATACTTCAGAACCAGCTTGAGTAAAGCGGAAGATGTTATCGATGAATAAAAGAACATCTTGGCCTTCTTCATCACGGAAATATTCCGCAATTGTTAAACCAGTTAAAGCAACACGCATACGCGCACCAGGTGGTTCATTCATTTGACCAAAGACCATTGCAGTCTTAGCGATAACGCCTGAATCAGTCATTTCAAAGAATAAATCGTTCCCTTCACGAGTACGCTCACCAACACCGGCGAATACTGAAATACCACCGTGTTCTTGTGCAATGTTGTTAATTAACTCTTGAATAAGTACGGTTTTACCAACACCGGCTCCACCAAACAAACCAATTTTACCACCTTTAACGTAAGGTGCTAATAAATCGACAACTTTAATACCTGTTTCAAGAATTTCAGTTTGAGTTGATAAATCCTCAAATTTAGGTGCTTCACGGTGAATCGGTAAACGTTTTGCATCCGCTGGCACTGGTGCCTCTAAATCGATGTTTTCTCCTAAAACGTTGAAGACACGACCTAAAGTGATTTCACCAACTGGTACCGTAATCGGTGAACCAGAATCCACAACTTCTGCGTTACGTTGCAAACCATCAGTTGATGACATTGCAATTGTACGTACGGCGTTATCGCCAAGTTGAATGGCTACTTCAAGTGTAATCGTAGTCGTTTCACTTTTTACGCGAAGTGCGCTATTAATCTTAGGTAAGTTACCTTCAGGGAAACGAACGTCTACTACTGGTCCCATTACCTGAGTTACATGTCCTACAGTCATGTTTTCTCCTCCTTGTTTCAATTCAATCATTATTCTAACGCGGCAGCTCCGCCGACGATTTCAGTAATTTCTTGCGTGATTGCAGCTTGACGCGCACGGTTATATTGTAATGTAAGGTCACCGATAACTTCATTTGCATTATCAGTCGCACTTGACATCGCAGTCATACGTGCAGCATGTTCTGCTGCTTTAGCGTCTAAAATAGAGCCAAAGATTAAGCTTTCAATATATTGTGGAAGAATAGATTCTAACACAGCTTCTTCTGAAGGCTCGAATTCGTATGAACTCAACCCTGAGGTTTCAGCCCCTTCAACTGCTGCCACTGGCAATAGTTGAACAGTGCGTTGTTCATGCGTGATTGGGTTAACGTGATGATTGTAAATCATGTGTAACTCATCAATTCGACCTTCTACAAATAACTGAATTGTATCATTCGCAATATTTTGAATTTCATTAAAGCTTGGGTGATCCGAAATACCGGTAATTTGCAACGCTACATTATAGTCGTTTTTGCTAAAGAAATGATGTCCCATATTTCCTAACGCGATAATTTCGTACTCATCAGCATTATTGTTATGTCTTTCTTTAATCAATTTAACAGCCGTTTTAATAACGTTGCTACTATAAGCACCTGCCAATCCACTGTCAGCGGTTAAAACAATATAACCTACTCGATGAACTGGGCGGTTTTCAAGCATCGGATCGCTTGCTGAATTGTTTGACGCAAGATGCGCCACAATGTTACGAATCTTATCTGCATAAGGCTCGTAATTGCGGGCGTTACGTTCAGCTTTACCAAGTTTAGATGCCGAGACCATCTTCATGGCACTCGTTATTTGACTTGTCTTCTTAGTAGAAGAAATACGTTGTTTGATCGTAAGTAAAGAAGCCAAAACATTTCACCACCTTTTCATGTTTGCTGCTTCCAGTTTCTAGACTTCGGATGCAATAAATGTTGCTTTAAATTCTGTAATTGCTGCTTTTAATTCATCTTCGTTTGGTAAGCCTTTAGTTTCGATAATTGTATCGAAGAGACCTTGGTGATTATTCGTAATAAATGCGATTAATTCACCTTCAAAACGGTTGATGTCTTTAACAGGAACGTCATCTAAGAAACCGCGTGTTAATGAGTAAAGACTCACAACTTGTTTCTCAACGCCTAACGGTTGGTTCAATCCTTGTTTCAGCAATTCAACTGTACGTTTACCACGCTCTAATTTAGATTGTGTTTGCTCATCTAAATCTGAACCGAATTGTGCAAAGGCTTCAAGCTCACGATATGAAGCTAAGTCAAGACGAAGGTTACCCGCTACTTTTTTCATTGCTTTGATTTGAGCAGCCCCACCAACACGTGATACTGAAAGACCGGCGTTAATCGCTGGACGAATACCTGCGTTGAAGTAGTTAGACTCAAGGAAAATTTGACCATCTGTAATTGAGATAACGTTTGTTGGAATGTAAGCAGAGATATCTCCAGCTTGTGTTTCAACGAACGGTAACGCAGTTAAAGAACCGCCACCTAATGCATCATTCAACTTAGCTGCACGTTCTAATAAACGCGAGTGTAAGTAGAAAACATCACCTGGGTATGCTTCACGACCTGGCGGACGTTTAAGCAAGAGTGAAAGTTCACGATATGCAGCTGCTTGTTTAGATAAATCATCATAAACTGCAAGGACATGCTTACCGTTGTACATAAATTCTTCACCCATAGCAACACCAGAATAAGGTGCTAAATACAATAATGGAGCAGGTAAAGAAGCACTTGCTGATACAATTATTGTGTACTCAAGCGCACCATGTTTACGCAATGTTTCAACAACACCACGAACAGTTGATTCTTTTTGACCGATTGCAACATAAACACAGATCATATCTTGACCTTTTTGGTTAATGATAGCATCGATTGCTAAAGAAGTTTTACCTGTTTGACGGTCACCGATGATTAACTCACGTTGACCACGACCGATTGGAACAAGAGCATCAATCGCTTTAATTCCTGTTTGGAAAGGTTCGAAAACACTTTTACGATCCATAACACCAGGTGCTTGGAATTCTACAGGACGTGTTTTAGTTGTTTTGATTTCGCCTAAACCATCAATTGGAATACCTAATGGATTCACAACACGGCCAAGCAATTCTTCTCCAACTGGCACTTCCATGATACGACCCGTACGACGAACTTCGTCACCTTCAGCAATATCAGTGTAAGGTCCAAGAATGATGATACCAACATCATTTTCATCTAAGTTTTGAGCCATACCCATTGTTCCGTTAGAGAACTCAAGTAACTCTCCGGCCATTGCATTATCAAGACCATGTGCACGTGCAATACCATCACCGATATAAGTAACTGTACCCACTTCTGTTACGTTCATGTCTGCTTGATAATTCGAAATTTGTTTCTTAATTATCGTGCTAATTTCTTCAGCATTAATGCTCATTTAGTCTCACCTCTCACGGCTATTATGACATCTTAATTTGATGTGCTAAACCATTTAATTTAGAACGTAAACTTCCATCATAAACCACACTACCCATAACAACTTTAACGCCGCCGATTAGTGAAGCATCAATGTGCTTACGCAAGATCATTTGTTTATTGTTAGTAAATTTCGCAAATGCGTCAGCAAGTTTCGCTTCTTCTGCTTCAGATAATTCCACAACAGAATAAACGTCTGCCTCGCCTACGTTTAAGTAAGCGTTGACGCTCGAAATATAATGGTCGATAATTGTTAGCAAAAGTCCTGCACGCTTGTTATCAATCAATACATAGATCAGGTTTGACACAACGTCATCCGCTGATTCAAAAGCTGCCTTAACGGCTTCTTTTTTTGTTTTCATTGACACTGCTGGTGAAGATAAAAAAGAGATGAATTCAGGATTTTGACCAAGAATATCCTTGACTGCTGTTACTTCAGCAGTTAACTCTTGAACGTTGTCTCTTTCTTTTGCAACTTCCAAAAGTGCCATACTGTAACGGTTAGCAATCCCAATGTTTACACTCATTTAGTATCTCCTAACCCATCAATATAACTTGCTACGAGTTCGCTTTGATCCGCTTCATTCAGGTTTTTCTCAATTACTTTAGACGCAATTAAGACTGAAAGATTGGCAACTTGTCCACGTACTTCCGCAACAGCTTTTTCTCGTTCGCTATTGATGTCAGCTTTCGCCTCGTTGTATAAGCGTGTTGCTTCTTCTTTTGCAGCAGCAACAATTTTTTCACGTTCTAAAACGCCTTGATGTTTTGCACTATCAATTAATTCATGCGCTTCAACACGTGCCGCTTTTAACGCTTGACGTTGTTCTTCAAGTATAGCTGCTGATTCAACACGTGCGTTTTCAGCATTGTCGATTTCGGCAGCGATAT
Organism: Brochothrix sp.; assembly: GCF_017549435.1. NCBI lineage: Bacteria > Bacillati > Bacillota > Bacilli > Caryophanales > Listeriaceae > Brochothrix > Brochothrix sp. The sequence continues at coordinate 25,523 of NZ_JAFYUW010000059.1, read as the reverse complement.
GTTCTTCACGTTTTTTCATCATATCCATTAACGGTTTCCAAGCAAAGATTCGAATCAAAATAAGTAAGAGTACGAAACTTATGATTAGGAAGATTGCATCTCCCCACATCACGCCTTTTGCCGCACCAATGGTAAATTGTGTTCCTAACACGAGCAGTCCACTCCTTTCAATTACTAATTAATTTCAAATATAAAAGTGTATACTCTAATTATTTGTTAAGAACCATGAAAGCAATAACGACAGCGATGATTGGAATAGCTTCTACCATTGCGATACCGATGAACATAACTGTTTGTAAAGCACCACGTGCCTCTGGTTGTCTAGCAATACCCTCAACTGTTCTTGAAACGATTAAACCATTACCAATACCTGCTCCTAAAGCACCTAAACCTACTGCTATTGCAGCTGCAATTACACCTAAACCCATAATAAATTTCCTCCTCATTTGTATGTTGCTAATTTTTTTTATTCATTGTGTTCACTTACTGTTTAAAACTAGTGATCGTCGTTCACTTTATGTGCCATATAAACCATGGTTAACATTGTGAATATAAAGGCTTGAATTGACCCGATAAAGACCGAGAATCCTTGCCATACGACAGATGGGATGAACGATAAAATGTAAACCCCTGTGTTCATATGTGATAACTGAGTCGCGATTAAAGTAAGCAATACCTCACCCGCGTAAATATTACCGTATAAACGTAAACCTAACGTTAAGGTATTCGAAAATTCTTCCACCAGTTTGAATGGTAACAAGAATGCATACGGTGTCGCATAAGTACCTTTAAGATAACCACCTAAACCACGTTGTTTCACACCATATAGATGTGTTAGACCTACCACCATTACCGCTAAGGTTAATGTGATTAATGGATCCGCAGTTGGTGATTTCCACCACTGTGTGCCATCAATTGTTACTGTGATAAACAGTCCTAACATGTTGGCAACGAACACATACATTAAGAGTGTTATTCCTAATACATGAAAACGACCGCCTGTTTTCCAATCCATATTGCTTTTAATGATATTTTTCACAAAATCCATAATCCACTCAATAAAGTTTTGTTTTCCAGTCGGTTTGATTTTAAGGTTACGCGTACAAATGATTGCCAGCAACAATACAATTAAAAACGTTGCAGCCATTGGCAATATATTTGCTAAGTTAAAACCTAGGCCACCAATATAAATAATGGGTTGTTCATGTTCCATGCTCTCTCTCACCCCCTCTTAGTTATTAGCCATCATGTAAATTGTCTCTTTATTTCTTCTCAATGAAACATTATTATTTTTTATGAACGCACAAAAAATGCCTGTTACCTGAGAAAAATCACGAGAACAAGCATGCGGAAAATATAGTGTCATTATGTCTTTTGTTAGCTTCAAAAGCCAACATCAGACACGTACAATATCAAATACCCTGCCCTTTGCAATCCATTGAAAGCGTTACAATTCCCATAATAACACCTTACAACAACCAGCAAGCGTTGTCAATATTACACTTGGACACATTTTCGGCACAATTGCAAGTGTTCACAAAATGTTCAAAAAGTGTTCGCTTTTACCCTTATTTCGGATTTCAAAGAACATTTTTAAAGCATTCATTGCTGTAATCCTAGCATAAAATCAACCTACAAAACAATACTATTCACAAAGTTTAACTTAATGGTAACAATTGCATATTTTAACGGACCCTTGCTACGCTTGACATTTCAGCATATCAAAAAACAGTTTAACCTTAAACAAAAGGATGGTAGCTAACAAGTAGCTTACCATCCTTTATTTTTATAAAAATGCTTGTGGTTTTTCGGATTGCTGTCCAAATTCATAACGTATAATTTCTACGATACGTTCCGAAGCTTTCCCATCACCATAAGGATTTTGAATCGTCGCCATTTTTGAATACGCTTCTTCATCATTCAGCAAATGCAGTGCTTCAGATAAAATTAAAGCTTCATCAGTACCTACTAATTTCAAAGTGCCTGCTTCAATGCCTTCTGGACGCTCTGTTGTATCACGTAACACCAGAACAGGGACATCTAAACTTGGCGCTTCTTCTTGAACACCACCCGAATCTGTCATAATCAATTTCGAGCGATAAGCAAGATTATGGAAATCAAATACGTCTAGTGGTTTAATCAAATGTACACGTTTATTATCGCCCAATATCTCTTCCGCCATTTGACGAATCACTGGGTTAAGATGAATTGGAAAAACAATATGCACATCCTCACGTGCTGTTAAAATTCCCTGTACCGCTCGGAAAATACGTTGCATTGGTTCACCTAAATTTTCGCGACGATGTGTGGTCAACAAAATATAAGGCGCACCGTTTAACTCCGTCAATACAGGATGATGATACTCTTCGGTAACTGTCGTTTCCAAAGCATCAATCACAGTATTACCCGTAATATAAACGTTATCAGCCGGAATATTTTCACTAATGAGATTATCGTGTGCTTGTTGCGTTGGTGCAAAATGAATATCTGTCAAAACAGACGTCATTTGGCGATTCACTTCTTCTGGGAAAGGCGAGTACTTTTGGTACGTACGTAACCCTGCTTCGACATGACCCACCTTAACTTGTTGATAAAAAGCGGCAAGCGAAGCCGAAAAAGTAGTTGTCGTATCACCATGAACCAAAATAATATCTGGTTTTTCAGCAGCGATAACTTCTTCTAATCCGAGTAATGCTCGACTTGTGATACCACTTAATGTCTGTTTATCTTGCATGATGTCTAAATCGTGTGTGGGGTGAATATCAAAAATCTCCAGTACTTGATCGAGCATTTGACGATGTTGTGCTGTTACTGTTACAACCGTTTCAATATCCGAAAAGCGCTTTAGTGCTGCAATAACGGGCGCCATTTTAATAGCTTCTGGACGCGTTCCGAAAATCGGCATGACCTTGAGTTTTTTCACCGGATTCACCATATTATTTCGTTCCGAAAAGACGATCGCCAGCATCGCCCAAACCAGGTACGATGTATCCATCTTCATTTAGACCTTCATCTAATGCAGCGATATAAATATCTACATCTGGATGTTTTTCTTGTAAAGCTTTAACACCTTCAGGAGCCGCAACCATACACATAAATTTAATATTAGTTGCACCACGTTTTTTCAATGCATCCATTGCTAAGATAGCAGATCCACCTGTAGCTAACATTGGATCAACAACAATCAATGTACGTTCGCTAATATCTGACGGCATTTTAATAAAGTATTCTACCGGCTCAAACGTTGTTTCGTCACGATACATACCAATGTGACCTACTTTAGCTGCTGGAATCATATTCACAACACCTTCAACCATACCAAGTCCTGCACGTAAAATTGGAACAACACCTAATTTTTTACCTGATAATGTTTTTGCTTTTGCAGTTACAACTGGCGTTTCCACCATTGTATCTTCTAACTCTAAATCACGTGTAATTTCATACGCCATCAACATTGCAATCTCATCAGCAACTTCCCTGAAAACCTTTGTCCCCGTTGCTTTATCACGAATAATTGTTAACTTGTGTTGGATCAATGGATGATCCATTACATGTACTTGTCCTATTCCCATTAATAATTCCTCCGTTCACTAATAAACTTCTTTTCTATTGTATAGAGAAAGCTCGCATTTGTCTAATGAAATTCTTTTTTCAAACAGAAAAAAACACTTTAAATACGGTTCTTAATCATATAAAAACAATTACATTGCGATATTGTGTGCAAAATAAAATCCCAGCACTTCCTTACAATCATCATGACTGTACCAAAATGCTGGGATATTTTTAATCAAATAAGCTACACAAAAACTGAATAAAACGCATAACGTTACTCTTTATTCGTAAAGCGGGAATGAATCTGTTAATGCAAGAACATCTTTCGCCACTTCTGCTTGAATCGCTTCATCTGTTGGGTTACGCAATGATTTCGCGATTAACTCACCAATTTTGTATGACGCTTCTTCATCAAAACCGCGTGAAGTAATAGCGGCTGAGCCAATACGAACACCACTAGTAATAAACGGACTTGCTGGATCAAACGGGATCGCATTTTTATTCGTTGTAATACCTACAGCGTCTAAAATATGCTCCGCTTCTTTACCTGTTAAATCAAACGAACGTGTGTCCAATAACAACAAGTGGTTATCAGTACCACCTGTTAAAATTTCGCCACCTTCCGTTTGAAGCGCTTTTGCAATTGCCTTCGCATTCACAATGACTTGTTTTGCGTAATCTTTAAAATCTGGTTGCAGAGCCTCACCAAATGCAACAGCTTTCGCTGCGATAACATGCATTAATGGCCCACCTTGAACGCCAGGGAATAATGTCTTATCAATGATTTTAGCATATTCTTCCTTACATAAAATCAAACCACCTCGAGGTCCACGAAGTGTTTTATGCGTTGTTGAGGTAACAAAATCCGCATATGGCACTGGATTTTCATGTTCACCCGCCGCAATAAGACCTGCAATATGAGCCATATCTACCATCAAATATGCCCCTACTTCATCTGCGATATCACGAAATTTTTTAAAGTCAATTGCACGAGGATAAGCACTTGCCCCTGCAATAATCATTTTCGGTTTATTTGCTAACGCTTTTTCACGCACGTCATTATAATCAATTTCTTTCGTTTCAGGATCAACACCATAGGCAGCAATATTATAGTATTTCCCACTGAAGTTAACAGGACTTCCGTGAGTTAAGTGACCACCGTGAGCCAAGTTCATGCCTAACACTGTATCACCAGGTTCCAATACCGCAAAGTAAACTGTCATGTTTGCTTGTGCACCTGAATGGGGTTGAACGTTTGCATGTTCAGCACCAAAAAGTTCCTTAGCACGATCACGCGCAATATCTTCAACGACATCAACATGTTCACAACCGCCATAAAAACGACGACCCGGATACCCTTCCGCATACTTGTTTGTTAATACAGACCCTTGAGCTTCCATTACAGCTTGGCTAACAAAATTTTCAGAGGCAATAAGTTCTATCTTTGCACGTTGACGTGATTTTTCCTGTTGAATCCCTTCAAAAACAGCTGAATCAGAATGCGATAAAATTGACATATAATATGTTCCTCCTTAGGATTACGCCTCGTGAGCGTTTAATTGCTATCTATAGTAACAAGAAGATTTTCTTGGATTACTTTACTTTAACGATCGGTCGCACGAAGATAACGGTGACCGGCCGCTTTTTCTAAACGATTCATAATGGCTTGACCAATGCCTGCTTCCGCATATGTTTCTGCTAATATAACAGTGACTTCTTCATGATGATTGAACGTTCGTAAACCATCATAAAGCTCCGCCGCAATACTCGCTAAATCAGATTGCGTACCACAGGACACTTTAACATCAGCATCCAGATCTGCAAGGGTTTCTGTTGTCGCCAAAACGCCAACAACCTCACCTTCTAATTGAAACAGGCGAATGCAGGCTTGGAAGTAATCCGTCGTCCCATCAACTAGATAAGCTGGCGCTACTGGGGCGTAATGTGTATATTTCATTCCCGGCGCTTTGGGTGCCGCCGTCGTTTGCTTGAGCGCCACATCTGTTAATACAGGTCCCACAACATTTTCCAAGGCTTCTTTTGTTACTCCGCCTGGTCGTAAAATAACAGGTTGTGAGCCTGAGCAATCTAAAACGGTCGATTCGACACCTACGCCCGTCGTACCGCCATCAATGATACAGGCGATGCGTCCCGCTAAATCTTCTTTCACATGACTTGCTTTGGTTGGTGAAGGTTTACCCGATGTATTCGCACTAGGCGCTGCGATAGGTAGATCCGCAGCTTTCAAAATCGCCAAAGCAACAGGATGAGAAGGTATTCTCACAGCAACCGTCGATAGACCTGCGGTTACTTCTGGTGCTAACGCCCCTTCTTTAACTGGCAACAAAATAGTGAGTGGCCCTGGCCAAAAAGCATCCATTAAACGTTGAGCCTCATCAGAAACGTCAGTCACAAACGCATCTAACTGCGTGCGTTCTGCCACATGCACAATCAATGGATTATCCGATGGACGACCTTTTGCTTCGTATATTTTTTTCACACTATCCGATACTGTTGCATCACCACCTAAACCATAAACCGTTTCGGTCGGAAATGCCACTAACTCTCCTTCTTGCAAGAGCGCAGCCGCAGCATCAATATCAGTCGTTGTTGCTTCTTTAAATGACGTTTTCATTTTCATACATCCCTTCATATAGTTTCTATTGTAACGATGAGCAACGCTTTTGTCACTATAAAAATAGCATTTTATTAACTTAATGTTTATTTTTCAGCAAAAATAAAGGAAATCGTTCGTCTTTAAGTTATAATAACTCTTTAAAACATTATAAATTGATTTAAAATGATTTAAAAGCGAACATTAACATCCGAATACACTTCAACCTTTTTTTAAATACCATGATACACACAGCTTATGCACAGACTGTGGATAACAATTTTGTCAATGTGTGTTTTTTGTTGATAACTATGTGCATAACCTTTAAAGTCACTGGTAATAAAGGGATAACTATCAACAACTTTTTTATATTACATTTTCATTACATCGTTTCTACTGTAATAAAGGCACTTTAGAGCGATTGAACTGTTTATAAACTGTGGATAACTTGTTGGTATCGTTATTTTTTTATAAATTAAAAGGTCAGGGCACGCCCTAACCTTAGTAAGTATCTAAAAATAAGAAAAACTGTTTTACCTCTTCTTAACTGCGATAATTATTTACAAACGCGTGATTAAGCCAAACACACTGACCTTACGCTTCTATGTTTCCATCAATACCACACGGTCATTCCCTGACAAGTCTTTCACCACTGCTATTTTTGCTTGTGGATAAGCCTCGGCTAACGCTGATTTTATCGCTTCACCCTGATGGTAACCAATTTCAAAAGCTGCAACGCCACCCTTTTTCAAACAAGAGGGTAACTGTTGAATCAATCGTTGATATAAAGCGAGCCCGTCATTCTCTGCAAAGAGCGCAAGATGTGGTTCGTACTCTATCACCGAAACATCCATAACATCCGTTTCCGAATAAGCGATGTAAGGCGGATTCGAAACAACAACATCAAATTTTTCACCACTATCAATCAACGGCTGCAATAAATCACCTTGAACAAATGTAATTTCTGCTGCCAATGTTTGCGCATTTTTTTCAGCCACAGCAAGCGCTTCAACAGAAATGTCCGACGCAAAAACGCGCAATGTCGGTTGTTCTTTTTTTAATGTAATCGCAATTGCACCACTGCCGGTGCCCACATCCACCACACGTGCATCGTCAGGAAATTTTTTCAACACTGATAATACATGCTCGACCAATTCTTCTGTTTCGGGTCGCGGAATCAGAACCGCCTCACTCACAGAAAAAACACGGTCATAAAAAACTTCTTCACCCGTGATATATTGAACGGGTTCACCAGCCAGCGCACGCGATAATTGTTCATCTAGCATAGCAAGCACTGTCGTTGGCACTAATTCATGTCTCGACAACACCATCTGTGTTTTTGTCCAACCCATTTGCCGTTGCATTAACACCTCAGAAATAACAGGCTCTAACTCAGCTGTCTGCAAAGTGGCTTTGGCTTGGGCGAGCCACTCTGTCACTTTCATTAATTCGTTAGGCTTTCAAGTTTACTTGTTTGATCTTCCATAATTAAAGCATCGATAAACTCATCAATTTTACCCGTTAAAATTTGATCTAATTTTTGAATTGTTAATCCAATACGGTGATCTGTTACACGATTTTGCGGGAAGTTATACGTACGAATACGCTCTGAACGGTCACCTGTACCAATAGCAGATTTACGATTTTGATCGATTTCACTTTGAATTTCAGATGAAATTTTATCATATACACGCGCACGTAATACTTTAAATGCTTTTTCACGGTTCTTAAGCTGTGAACGCTCATCTTGCATCGCTACAGCAATCCCTGTCGGAAGGTGAGTTAAACGAACAGCTGAAGCTGTCTTATTAACATGTTGCCCACCCGCGCCACTTGCATGATAAATATCAACACGCACATCATTATCAGCAATTTCAATATCTACTTCTTCTGCTTCAGGCATTACAGCCACCGTTGCAGTTGACGTATGGATACGACCACCAGATTCAGTCTCAGGTACACGTTGTACGCGGTGTGCGCCATTTTCATACTTCAATCGAGAGTAAGCACCTTGGCCGGTAATCATCGCTGATACCTCCTTGTAGCCCCCAACGCCCGTTTCGTTTGAATCAAGCACTTCAATTTTCCAGCCTTTACTTTCAACATAACGTGCATACATATTAAATAAATCACCGGCAAATAACGCCGCTTCATCTCCACCAGCTGCACCACGAATTTCAATAATAACGTTTTTATCATCATTGGGATCTTTTGGTAATAATAGAATTTTAAGCGATTGCTCTAACTCGCTATTTTCTTCCACAAGTTCCGCTACTTCCATTTTTACCATTTCGCGCATTTCATCATCTAATTTCTCATTAAACATCTCTTTTGCGCCTGCTAATTGTTCTTGCACTTCCTTATAACGACGGTAAACTCGAACCGTTTCAGCAATTGATGATTGCTCTTTCGAATAATCACGCAATTTATTTGTATCACTTGTTACCGCTGGATCACTCAATAATTCATTGAGTGATTCATAACGATCTTCCACCATCTGTAATCGATCATACATTATCTAATCGCTCCTTTTTCTACAATTTCGGGTTTTTATAACAACGTCGACAAACGGGATAATAACTTTCATTGCCTGCAATATGAATTTGTTCACCACCATAATTCGGTGTACCATCTGCATTAATACGTAAGTTCATAATCGCTTTTTTTTCACAGAACCAACAAATTGTTTTTATTTCTTCTATTTTATCAGCATAGACTAATAAATACTTCGATCCTTCAAACAATTCGTTACGCGAATCGTTTTTCAAACCAAAACACATCACTGGTATTTTCAATTCATCTACGACACGAGCCATTTGTTCCACGTGTTGTTTTGTTACAAATTGAGATTCATCGAATAGCACACAATATATCTTTTCATCTAAAGCATTTACCAATTCATAAATATCAGTATTCGCTCCAACTGCAATCGCTTCACGCTTCATGCCAATACGACTAGAAACATAACCTACCCCGTCGCGATCATCTACGCTCGATGTTAAAATTAACACTTTTTTGTGTTGCTCTTCATAGTTATGCGCAACTTTTAAAATTTCAATCGTCTTGCCACTATTCATTGCACCATATCTGAAAAATAATTGTGCCATCAACTCTACCCCTTATTTATAAAATATCTACCTTATTTATTATACAAGCTATAGCAAAAGATAACTACTCTCTTTAAAAAATGTTCGTCCTTTTTTTCACAATGATCAACAGCTTTAGCTCAAATAACAATCGTAGCCTATCGAGCAAGCGCAGATACAACACTAAGCGACGACAACACTTTCTATAATCAGCTTTTTAGCTCGGATGGCAATCGCGGCATATCGCGCACTGCGACATGAACACACTTACTGTATGTGATTAAGCAAGCGCAGATACAACACTAAGTGACGACAACACTTTCTATAATCAGCGTTTTAGCTCGGATGGCAATCGCGGCGTATCGAGCACTGCGACATGAACATACTTACTGTATGTGATTAAGCAAGCGCAGATACAACAATGAGTGACACCGAGCTAAAAATGCTGAAAGAGAAAAAACACCCCTTATGGGGAAGCTTCCCTTCATAAGAGGTGTTCTTAATTAGGCTATATTCAAGAAGCCTTTACCATAGCTTGTATGATAATTATTTGATGCCGTATTTTTTGTTGAATCGATCAACACGTCCGTCAGCAGCGGCATGTTTTTGTTTACCTGTGTAGAACGGGTGAGAGTCAGAACTGATCTCAACACGAATTACTGGGTATTCGTTGCCATCTTCCCATACGATTGTTTCTTCTGAAGTACGAGTAGAACCAGTTAAAAATTTGAAGTCAGTACTTGAATCCATAAATACAACTTTATTATACTCTGGGTGGATACCTTTTTTCATGATTATTTCACTCCTTTGCCCTGAATCATCTGAAACAGAGTTATTTACGCCCTATTGGCACATAAAAACATTATACTACGCAAAAGTCAATTATGCAAACAAACCAAAGCTGAAATTATAAAATTAAAATCTCACGTAATTATTTCTTTTTTTGTTCTTGTTTCGCTATGTATTCGAAAAAATCCTCATTTGTTTTGGTTTGTTTTATGTATTTAATAAAGCGATTTGTTAGCTCTAAATTATCGCCTTGAGCTGGCATCGCTTTACGAATTTTCCATAAACGTTCCAATTTATCCTTAGAAAGTAATAAATCCTCTCTACGAGTACCCGAAGATCTAATATCAACGGCTGGGAAGATACGTCGTTCTGATAATTGACGCGACAGATGTAACTCCATATTACCTGTCCCTTTAAACTCCTCGTAAATAATATCATCCATCCGTGAACCGGTATCAATTAGGGCTGTAGCGACAATTGTCAAACTGCCACCCTCTTCGATATTACGCGCTGCTCCAAAAAAGCGCTTCGGACGATGGAACGCAGCCGGATCAATTCCGCCTGATAATGTTCTACCACTCGGTGGGACAACAAGATTATAGGCACGCGCTAAGCGTGTAATACTATCCATTAGAATAATAACATCACGCTTTTGTTCCACTAATCGTTTAGCACGCTCCAAAACCAATTCTGCAATTCGCACATGATTTTCAGGCACTTCATCAAAAGTCGAACTCACCACTTCAGCATTAACTGATCGTTCAATATCTGTTACTTCTTCAGGTCGTTCATCAATTAATAGCATAATTAACTCCGCCTTGGGATGGTTAATACTAATAGCATTCGCAATTTTTTTCAACAACATTGTTTTCCCAGCTTTAGGCTGTGCAACAATCAAGCCACGTTGGCCAAAACCAATCGGCGCCACCAAATCAATCAAACGCGCGGATACATCTTCTGGCGAAGACTCCAGGTTCATATGACGATCAGGATATAGGGCTTTTAGCGCCGGAAAATGTACACGATCTTTTGCTACTTCAGGATTTTCACCGTTCACAGAAACAACTTTCAATAAACCTGCATAACGTTCATTTTCTTTAGGTGCCCTGACTTTCCCTTGTACCTTGTCACCATTACGTAATTCAAAACGGCGGATTTGTGATGCGGAAATATAAATATCTGCTGAACTTGGTGCATAATTAATCGGACGCAAGAACCCAAATCCTTCTGAGGCGATGATATCTAGAACGCCTTCCATGAATGCAAAACCATCATTTTCAACATTCACTTTAATAATTTCTAAAATAAGCTCTCTTTTAGATAACTTACTAAAATTTGATAACTTTAACGATTTCGCAACTGAATAAAGCTCTTTTAGCGTCTGCCTCTCCAATTGCGCCATTGACATCTCTGCCATTTCATTCACACCTTTATCTATTTTATTTATGCGACGTTCGCTCAATTTCCGCACCTAAACCTTGTAATTTTTCAATAATATTAGAGTAGCCACGTTCAATATGGCTGACTTCTTGAATAATTGTTTCACCAGATGCAATCAAACCTGCAGTAACAAGCGCAGCACCTGCTCTTAAATCCGAAGCAGTAACAACTGTTCCACTAAGTGTTGCAGCCTCTTTTACGATCGCTGTTCGACCTTCGACATATATATGCGCGCCCATACGATTCAATTCATCGACCTGTTTAAAACGTGCAGAATAAATGTTATCAGTAACAACAGAAGCGCCATCAGCTTGTGTTAATAACGTCACAAATGGTTGCTGCAAATCTGTCGGAAATCCAGGATATGTCATCGCTTGAATATCAACAGGTTGTAACAATTCCTCATGCGGTTTCACAATAACGTAATCCTCACCCAATTCAAGCGGCACATTCATCTCTAGCAACTTAGCAACAAGCGGTTCAAGATGCTCTAGGATAACATTGTCAATTTGCACATGACCATTTGTAGCAGCAGCCATAATCATATATGTCCCCGCTTCAATACGATCAGGGATAACAACATGACGACAAGAGTGAAGGTAATCCACTCCTACAATACGGATACGATCCGTCCCTGCTCCAACAATACGTGCACCCATTTGATTTAATAATGATGCCACATCTACAATTTCAGGTTCCTTCGCTGCATTTTCAATCACTGTTTGCCCCTCTGCTTTAACAGCAGCTAGCATTAGATTAATTGTCGCACCCACACTTGCAGTATCTAAATACATACGGTTACCTAACATTTTTTCAGCACGCAAATAAATGGCACCCTGTTCATTCGTTACTTTTGCACCCAGTGCCTCGAAACCTTTAATATGCTGATCAATCGGTCGGGGTCCAAGATAGCAGCCACCCGGTAAACCGACAACAGCTTCATTAAAACGACCCAACATTGCTCCCATCAGATAATAAGAAGCACGTAATTTTTTCACATTACCTTCCGGCAACGGCATAGAAACCATTGCTCGAGGATCAATCTCAAAAGTACCTGGTGCTAATTCGGTGACAGTTCCACCAATTTCTGACAAAATTTCAAACAAAGTATGTGTATCTGATATATCTGGTACGCCTTCCAAAATAACGGGTTCATCACCTAAAATCAAAGCAGGTATTAACGCAACCGCACTGTTTTTCGATCCATCTATTTTTACTTTTCCATTTAATGGTTTGCCACCCTTAATTTTAAATACATCTGTTGTCATAGGTTACTCCTTTAAATTAATTTTCATATCATATCGCTAGGTCACTTTTTTTATGGAATCTCACTCTATTGTTGTAGACATTCTGCCTTTATATCTTAACGAATGATGTAAGTATAGCATTATACCCATCTTTATAATTAACTTTAGTATAACATCATACGATTACTTTGTATTTTAATTACTATTCTTTATTGGTATTTATATGTTTCAAAAAAAAGACAAAAAAAGCAACTGTCTCATTTTTGGTAATGAGACAATCACTTTCCGTTATATTATTTAGTTTTAATAGATGCTGCGATAAAATCTGCAAACAAACCTTGAGGACGATTAGGACGAGAAACGAATTCCGGATGGAATTGCGCTGCTACGAACCAAGGATGATTTTCAAGTTCGACAATTTCAACAAGACGACCGTCCGGTGAAACACCTGAGAAGATCATACCTGCTTCTTCAAGTTGCTCACGATACGTGTTATTGAATTCATAACGGTGACGGTGACGTTCTTCGACTTCTGTTACATTGCCATAAGCAGCAGCCGTTTTTGTTCCCGCTTTAAGAACACTTGGATAAAGACCTAAACGAAGCGTTCCACCCAAATCTTCAACACCATTTTGATCTGGTAACAATGCAATAATTGGATGTTTTGTTTCAGGATCAATCTCTGCTGAATTAGCACCCTCCAAACCAACTACATGACGTGCGTATTCAATTGTTGCTAATTGCATACCTAAACAAATACCGAAGAACGGAATTTTATTTTCACGTGCGTATTTTATTGTTTGAATTTTACCTTCGATACCTCGATCACCAAAACCACCTGGAACTAAAATACCATCAGCTTTACCTAATACCTCGGCAACATTTTCAGCAGTGATATCTTCTGCTTGTACCCAATCAATATTTATTTTAGCATCATGACTATAACCCGCATGACGAAGCGCTTCTGCTACTGATAAATAAGCATCTTGCAAACTTACATACTTACCTACTAACGCGATATTAACTTCTTTAGACAGATTCTGAACTTTAGCCGCCAAAGCGCCCCACTCTTCCATGTTCGCTTCTGGTGCATCAATATTTAACTTATCACAAACAATTTGATCTAAGTTTTGTTTTTGTAACGCTAACGGAATTTCATATAATGTCGGTGCATCAATACACTCAATAACTTCTTCTTTTTTAATATCACAGAACATCGCTAATTTTTCACGCATGCTTTCTGTAATCGGACGATCTGCACGCACAACAATAATATTTGGTTGGATTCCTAAACTACGCAGCTCTTTAACACTATGTTGTGTTGGTTTTGTTTTCATTTCACCTGCAGCTTTGATATAAGGAATCAAAGTAGTATGCAAGTATAAAATGTTTTCTGAACCCACTTCTGTTTTAATTTGTCGAATGGCTTCAATAAATGGTAACGATTCAATATCACCAACAGTACCACCAATTTCCGTGATAACAATATCCGCTTTTGTTAAGCGACTCGCGCGATAAACACGGTCTTTAATTTCATTTGTAATATGCGGGATAACTTGAACTGTTCCGCCCAAATAATCGCCACGGCGTTCTTTTTTCAATACTTCTGAATAAATTTTACCAGTTGTTACATTGCTGTTTTGATTAAGGTTAATATCAATAAAACGCTCATAATGCCCTAAATCAAGGTCAGTTTCCGCACCATCATCAGTTACAAATACTTCACCATGTTGATAAGGACTCATTGTCCCTGGATCCACATTAATATAAGGGTCAAATTTTTGAATAGTGACACTTAATCCTCGGTTCTTTAATAATCTCCCTAAAGATGCGGCTGTGATTCCTTTTCCAATAGACGAAACCACGCCTCCTGTTACAAAAATATACTTCGTCACGTTCGTTTCCTCCTTTGAATTATCGCTATAAATCGGCGAATTTTTACTGTTACTGTCAGGTTGCTTACCTCGTGTTAAAAAAGATAAAGTGCCCCCGTTACTTAATAAAAAAAGTAAGGGAGCACTTCGTTACGATTACTTATTTGTCCTTAATTTAATGTAAGGAGCCCAAAAAGAATAATACCGAAAAATATTTAATTCGTCAAGTGATTATACGATATTAAATTTCATCTTTATCATCGACAATTGTCAATTCGCCTTCAATACCGTCTGGCAAGTGATCTTTTAAGTCACCATCGATATCGTCATCATCTGCATTTTTATCAGATAATACGATTGGTTCTTCACCAAGTTCAGGTTCTTTTTCTTCGAAGTCTTCTTCTTCATCTTCGATTTCGTCAACTTCAGCAACTGCTGCTTTTTTACGACGTTTTTTAGGTTTCGCTAACTCTTGAACCTCTTCATCGATTGCATCTAATGGATACCAATCGCGTAAGCCCCATGTGTTATGTCCTAATGAGATAAATGTTCCAGCAGTATTCAAATCTGTATAGAATTGAACTAAACGCTCTTGCATTTCCGTTTGGCTCATCCCTTTAAATTCACTCATAACAGTCGTGAGGTCTTTAAATGGCATAACTTCTTTTTTCTCATCTAAAATGTGATACGCAAGTTCTATCAACGACATTTCTTGGCGTTGTTCATCCGTCAAATGATTCAAGATCAAAATCGACACGTCCTTTCAAATTTACATCTACCAATGTTTGTTACCGTGCTAAATTAAAACGCACAAATATAGGGCTTTAACCATAATTTGCCTATTTTATACAATATACATCTAATTCTACTACATTATGACTATTTTTTCAACAAATCCCAACTCAAAACAAACAGTAGTACACTGAGTAGCATTATCGGGATTGATCCGAGCATTTTATCGTACACAAAATAGAGCGTAATACTAAACGCAATAAACAAAACAAGCCAAATAATGCTTTTTTTCACCCTAATCACCTCAATTACATTTTTTCAGGTGCAGAAACGCCAATCAATGATAATGCATTTTGTAATGTAATACGAACCGCTTCACAAAGAGCTAAACGCGCTTTTGATTGTGCAATATTTTCCACATCAATTACGTGCGAATGGTTATAAAAACGGTGGAATGTGCTTGCTAAATCATGTAAGTAACGTGTAATACGTTGTGGTGCGCGTTTTTTAGCTGCTTCAATTACGACACTGTGGTAATCACCAAGCATTTTCAATACAGCAAGTTCACTTTCATTTTCAAGAAGTGATGCATCATAATCAGCATAACCGCCAACAATACCTTTTTCAGCTGCTGAAGAAAGCATACGACAAATACGTGCATGAGCATATTGCACATAAAAGACAGGGTTTTCACTTGATTGTGATGTTGCTAAATCTAAATCGAAATCTAAATGAGTATCACTTGAACGCATTGCAAAATAATAACGCGCAGCATCTAATCCAACCATATCAACTAAATCACGCATAGTCACTGATTTACCAGTACGCTTACTCATCTTAACAATTTCGTCGCCCTTCATTAAACGAACTAATTGAATAATTTGGACTTCAAACTGATCCGCGTTATAACCTAGCGCTTGAATTGCCCCATTCATACGCGCGATATAGCCATGATGATCCGCTCCCCAAACATCAATTAATGTATCGAAGCCGCGATCAAATTTATTTTTATGGTAGGCAATATCTGGGAACAGATACGTGTAACTACCATCTGATTTAATTAACACACGGTCTTTATCATCGCCAAATTCAGTTGATTTAAACCAAGTTGCTCCACCTTCTTCAAAGATACGACCACTTTTTTTCATAACATCCAACGTCGGCAATACTTTGTTATCATCATATAACGTTTGTTCCGAGAACCACGTATCAAAATTAACGCGGAAATCGCTCAAATCTTTTTTCAATTTAGCTAATTCATATGCCAAACCTTCTTCACGGAAAACGCGACGACGTTCTTCTAATTTATCTTCGCCAATAAATTGATCGCCATATTTATCAACCAATTGTTGAGCTAACGTTAAAATATCTTGTCCGCGATAACCATCTTCTGGAAATTCCCATTCAACATTTAACACCTCATGATAACGCGCTTCAGTTGAAAGTACGAGATTCATAATTTGATTACCCGCATCATTGATATAATACTCACGTGATACATCAAAGCCAGCTTTATTCATAATGTTGGCTAACGAGTCACCGATAGCTGCGCCACGTCCATGACCTAAATGTAAATCACCTGTTGGATTTGCCGAAACGAACTCAATCAACACACGTTCTTTTTCACCAAATTCACTTTGTCCATAGGCATCTTTTTCAGTAATGATTTGTGAAACTAATTCTGTTAAATACGCATTGTTTAATGTGAAATTAATAAAGCCTGGTCCTGCAATATCTACTTTTTCAATATTCAACGCCTCTGTATCTAACTTTTCAACCAAAGCTTCTGCAATTGCACGTGGCGCTTTTTTTGCGACTCTTGCTAACTGCATCGCAATGTTAGTTGCAAAATCACCATGTGTTTTGTCCTTAGGTGTATCTAATATAATCGACGGCATATTTTCAGCATCAGTTAATCCTGCTGCAATAACTGCGTCAGCAATCCCTTGACGAATCGCTGCTTCTTTTTGTAACTTAATACTCATTCGTTATTTCCTCCTCAATTCTAAATCTCATTTGAAATGTTCCCATACTATGCTGTCCATCTTCGCTGTGTAAGTCATAATGCAGTTCTATTTGATAGATACGATCTGTCACTTGTTTACGATGAATCATTGTTCGTTTGGTTGCCAAACGCATTTTACCTTGACTCGTCTCATAGGTCCCAACAGATGTTGTTTCAGGTACTAGTGGTAAATTCATATTGATTGCTCCTCGTCGGATAATCAACGCACGATCGGCCATCAACTTAATAGTTGTACGCACCTCGTTACCGTCCATATACTCATTGTATCGCAAATATAGTGTGGCACCATCTTCATAAACACTGCCTTCAAAGAATTGTGCGACTTTCTCTTCCTGTTCACCTGTTATTTCAGTTACAAGATTAATTTTCACAGGTTGTCGCTTCATTTCATTGTTTTTATTTGTCATATTATCGACTCCTTCTAAAAACAATACCATATGCCATTTTATCACAAATAAATGGTTTTTTGATTGTTTCTTGCAATTTAAATTCATATACCAGTTAAAGCTTTCATTTATTTATGAAAATAATTCTTTTTTGTGAATCGCTATATTTTTTCTTTCAATTGGCGTATATTTAAGTTATCACATATTACAGGAGGTACTCTAATGCCCATCGTAACAATCAAACTACTTGAAGGACGTTCAATCGAACAGAAACGAGCACTTGTAAAAGAAGTAACTGAAGCTATTTCTCGCACCGCTAATGCCCCAAAAGAAAACATCCATATTATTTTGGAAGATATGGCTAAATCAGATTATGCCACTGAAGGCGTATTGAAAAGCGATATCTAAACCGCTTCAAGCTTTATCTGCTCACCAATTGAACAAATATTAACTACTATCCTCGGATAGTAGTTTTTTTATGCGTTGCGTATTAAGCGGCGTAATACACCTAACAATAGGGCTGTCTGTTGGACAATCACTTCATCTGATAATCGTTCACCTGTGTTTTCTAATAATTGTAATAACGTCATCATATCGTCAACAGCTAATGTAACGTGTTGTTTTTGTTTTGTAGCCAGCCAGCTGGATGTCCAAATACTTATCGTCTGTAATCGCTCTCTAATTGGCAGTTGCTGCAGTGTTTGTTCCAAGTTTGCAAAAGTATTTTCTGCTATTGTTACAGGCTTGGTTGTATCTGTTCGTTTCTGTTCAACGAGCCATACTTCTTGTTCTTCTTGGTACTTTGGATCCATACGTAAACCACGCAAGGTATTTACATTACTGATTTTCCCGTAACTCAAGGGAGTTGTTTTCTTTTTCATAACTACCGCCTCTTATAATTTTGATCTTTTATGTGCTGAAATAAGCTTTTTAATAGCTATCATTTGTTTTTCAGTGGCCTTTGTCTCTATATCTTCTGGATAGAATATTTTTATATCAGTCTTAGTTTTACCACTGATTGCTTTGACAATGGGTGAACATTCAGACAGTTCCATTAATGTATTATCTTTTTGTTTTATCGTGATAGGTAACCGTTGATTCTTACCTGGTCGATATAAATCATAGGGTAAATCACTTGAAGAATGGATTTGTATATAATACTCAGGATTATACCCAACTTCTTGATAGAGCTGACGCAATTTTTCATAAAAAACACTATCTGTATCTGGATCATAATCACAGTATTTAAAAAGTTTCCTGTTCATATAACGTGAACATAAATCCCTCAATATCGAGTCTTCCTCTTCTTGCCAAATTAAGAAATGATAACGCATGACATCATCATCTAACTTCAAATAATCTGCTAAAGATACTGTGCGCTCAAAGAAAGGAATTAACAAAAACAGCTCATGTTTAAATTGATAACCTTTCAAATATAATGCCTTTGCTCGTCTAAATATTTGGTTAACAATCACTTCCGCGCTGCGTGTTACCGGATGAAAATATACCTGCATGTACATTTGGTAACGGCTCATCACATGATCTTCGACAGCGTGCATTCCTTTTTCTTCTATCACAACTGTATTGCCAAAAGGCATCATCACACGTAAAATACGCTCGATATCAAAGGTGCCATAACTAACACCCGTAAAATAAGCATCCCTCAGTAAATAATCCATCCGATCGGCATCAATCTGACTGGATATCAAGTTAACAATCACTTGATTTTCATACGATTTATCAATTACCTTGGCAACTTTCATCGGAAAATCAGCATTGATTTGTGATAATATTTGGTTGACTTCAGTATGTGGATCTAAAATAATCTTTTTTGTGTATTCCTCATGATCTGTATCAAAAACAGCTTCAAATGTATGCGAAAAAGGGCCATGTCCAACATCATGTAAAAGGGCAGCTGATAAAGCAACCAGATACTCTTCTGTATCTTTAGTGATAGCCCAACCATTCGTATTTTCACGAATACCTAATATGCGGCGCATGATTTCATAAACACCTAAAGAATGCGTGAACCTACTATGTTCTGCTGTCGGAAATGTTAAATTAGTCATTCCTAATTGCTTAACACGACGTAATCTTTGCATTTCTTTTGTTTGAATCAACGACCAAATCAAAGTATCCTGAACATGGATATAACGATGAATCGGATCTTTAATGACTTTTTCATCCTTTAATTTATTAATCATGCCCTCACCTCTCTTGGTATTTAATAGTCAACAATCGCTTGATTTCGTTTCTTTAATCGTTCCATAAAATAGGGCAACCGTGCATATTCTTCCTCTGTTAAGGGTATCTCACTTGTTTGCATCAACGTTAACAATCGTTGGTTGACGTCTTCTAAGCTAAGAGGGATTGCTAATAAATCACTTAATGTACTCATCACTTCATTTTTCACAACTGGGTATTGAATACGCGTTTCTTCTCCCTTTTTCCCAATGGCATAAAAGTCACGAATTAAATCTGCACGTTGCGCCTGATTACCGTTTACACTTAAATAGATTTGCACTGCAATTGCACCATTTGCACGACGTTGTGAAATGCCTGCAAACTTTTTACCATTGATACTTAAATCATAACTCCCTGGGCAATATGAGTGTACAATTTCTTTAGCTTCAATTTCCACTGGAAAATCAGCGAACATCTTTGAAATCAAGGCTTTCATTGCCTCATAGCCATCATCTATACTGATAGACTCCTTTGGCTCATTAAGGATTAACGATAAATTATAGACACCTTCATCCAATACAACAGCCAAACCACCCGAATGGCGCATTACCACATCATAACCTGACTCTTTTAGAAACTGCACTGCTTCTTTAAAATAAGGCAGTCTTTGATCTTGAATACCTACAACAATCGTTTTAGGATGACACCACGAACGAAGTAATCCTGACATCCCCATTTCTTTGCTGATACTTTCACTTAAAACGTCATCAGTTGCAAATGAATACAGGGCCGATTCAGTTGATAAAGGAGCAGCTTGATTTATCCAACGCCACTCTTGTATACCCGTTAACAAGCTCATAACACATCTTCCTTTTCTCTTTTTTCAATAAGTTTATTATACCACGAGCCTTATAACTAGTAACTTTTTTACATTATTCTCAAAAAAAAGAACCTTTTCAAAAGATTCTTTTTTAACCCTAGTAAAACCAAGACTCAATGATTTTACAAATAACACTCATATTCTATTACATTTTCCGTAGTATACACGCATAATAAACCGTTATAATTGATGATAACTCGCAACCATAATCGCCTTAATTGTATGCATCCGATTTTCAGCCTGATCAAAAACCAATGAATCCTTCGAACGGAAAACAGCATCAGTAACTTCCAGTTCTGCTAGACCATAACTATGATACACTTCTTTTCCTACTTCAGTTTCCAAATCATGAAAAGCAGGTAGACAATGAAGAAACACGCTTTTTTTACCGGTAGCTGTCATCAGCGCTTCATTTACTTGATAGTTTTTCAGAAGTTTAATACGCTCTTCATACTGATTTTCTTCCCCCATGGAGACCCAAACATCTGTGTAAATAGCATCCGCACCCTTAACATCTTCTATGTTATCTGAAACAAAATAGGTTGCTCCAGATATCTGTGAACATTGCTGTGCGATATCGACAATGTTTGCTGCTGGCTGTAATTGTTTTGGTGCAATTATAACAACGTTAACGCCTACTTTAAGACAACCGATGGTTAAGCTATTAGCGACATTATTACGTCCATCTCCTACAAAACACACCGTGAGACCTTTTAAATACCCAAAATGTTCTTTTAGAGTCAATAGATCTGCGAACATTTGTGTTGGATGCCATTCATCAGTCAAACCATTCCAAACAGGTACGCCTGAATGTTGCGCTAAACCGTCTACGACCGATTGTTTAGCCCCACGATATTCAATCCCATCGAACATGCGACCTAATACTTTTGCTGTATCTTCTAACGATTCTTTGGTCCCAAATTGAATATCAGCTTTGCCTAAAAATTCTGGAAAAGCGCCTAAATCATTAGCCGCGACAGTGAATGCCGCACGAGTTCGCGTTGAAGTTTTTTCGAATAACAAAGCAATATTTTTACCTGCTAATAACTGGGGACGTTTCCCTGCTTTTTTTTGAGCTTTTAATTTAAAAGCAAGGTCTAGTATCGTTAATATTTCTTTCTCTGTCAGTAAATTATCTGCTGTTAATGAATTCAATGTCGGCATTTATACTAACCACCTTTTATTTCATTTATTTTATTTATTATATCTTAAAATGAATATTTATACAACTTGATTGTATTTTTATTAGTTTTTACGTACAAAAAAGACTACTGAATTAAAACAATAGTCTTGCGTTTTACTATGTAAGTCTGTGGATTGTTAATTTGATGTTTCTTTGAAATCGTAAGGTCGATATTTCTTTCTAAGTGCAGCTTGTTCAATTCGTCTTTTTTCAATATCTGATCTAAAATAGAGTTTAACACTGCCCTTTTGCACTTGTTCGATTTTATTTCGGAGCACAAGTGAATAGAGCGCTTGTTTGGTGATTTGTAATGTATCTAAGACTTCCTGGGTAGATAAAAACTCATTGTCTAAAATTTCTAACAATTCATTGCGTTTCCACTTTTTCTTAACCATTATAAGCGCCTCCCTAAAAACATATTTTAACCATATAACGAAAAATAACACCTTGAAAAATATTACTTATCCTTATTCTACACTATAAACACTACAAAAAGAACAGATTTTTAGAATTGTTTTCAAAAATCTGTTCTTTGTAAAATATATATCTATTTTAGCGGAGCTTTTGCTTTGTCTGGGATATCTTTAAATTGTACTTCTTCATATGTTTTAACACCGCTTTTGTGTTTAAATTCACTGACCTTTAAATAATGATTAAGTTTAAGTGGTCTCTCTAAATTGCCATTAAACGCCATTACTTTTTTTGTGCCGTCCTCATCATAACCATTCAATTCATATGCATAGGAAGTGTACGTTTCATTATCAGCTTTTGTCACAACTTTTTTACCTTCATTTGTAATTTTCACATAATAATCATTCGTTTGTCCCATATACCAATTATAGCCACCAAAAAGTAGTACGGCTAGTATTAATACACCTAAAAAATATTTCATTTATTTATCGCTCCTTCTTACCTATAGTATCTACCATCAACTATACATAAAAAAGTACGCGGCAACCATCGATGAATCTTACAAAAAATCTACCCAAAGTGACATTTACGTACGCTTAGAACTTTGCTCTAATTTTATTGTTATTCCATTAGGATCAACAACAAATACACCTGCAGCTTTATTATTAATTGTATAACCTCCAGCTACTAATTTCGCTATGATTTGCTCACGATTATCAAATATCATCGTATAGTAAATCAAACCAACATCTTCAGTTAAACGTGGGTCTAATTGATGTCCAATCCAATTGTTAGTTGCTATTTGATGATGATATAAACCTCGGGACATAAATAAAGCACGCGGTATTAAAGTTTTAATATCAAAATTCAGAATTTCATGATAAAATTTACGACTTTCGGCAATATCACTTACTTGTAAATGGACATGTCCTACAATTGTGCCCTTTGGCATACCATCCCAAAATGGTTCTTTAATCTCTGTTAACAAATCATTAACATCGACTGCATTCGTTGCAGATGTAATCATTCCACTTTCACTTATATCCCACGTATCATAAGGACGATCTGCATAAATTTCAATGCCATTTCCATCAGGATCATTCAAATAAAAAGCCTCGCTGTATAAATGATCACCTGCACCACCAATTTCAAAGTTATTGGTTGCCATATGGTACACAAATTGAGCAAGTGCTTCACGTGTGGGTAGTAAAATTGCAACATGATATAAGCCCGCATGATCCGTATTAGAATTATTGGTTGCACCCTCTACTAATCTAATAAGTGGCATAGTATCCTCACTTATTCCCAAATCAGTATAATTTTCATTCTCAGATAATACAGTTAAACCAAGCGTATTTTTATAAAAATCGACAGCTCTTTTTAAATTAGTTATGTTTAAAGCTACTGTTCCTAATTGCATATCACTTTGATAGTTCATATTAATCGACTCCCTTTAATTACTATAACTCTATTAAAACATATTCCGTCTTCTTTGTCTAACTAAAAGTAAGTAAGTTACTAATTGTTAAATTTGATTTTTATTATTTTACAGATTAATATTAATATCATCTAGAGGAGGCTTACAATGACAACATTTGAAACTTATTTAATTGATTTTCGACATGAATTACATCAACATCCTGAAATTTCTAAACAAGAATTTGAAACTACCAGACGTATTCGTGAGCAACTAATTGCGCACAATATCGATATTCTACCTCTTTCTATGCCAACAGGGATTATTGCTGAGATAAAAGGTGATTTACCTGGTCCAGTCATTGCATTGCGCGGTGATATAGATGCTCTACCCATTGAAGAGGAAAGTAATATCTCTTTTCGCTCATTAAATAAAGGTGCAATGCATGCTTGTGGACACGATTTACATACAACAGTTCTATTAGGTGCGGCAATCCGTCTGTCACAATTAAAAGATAAAATAAAAGGCACTATTCGTTTTATTTTCCAACCCGGCGAAGAAATTGCCTATGGTGCTGCTGAGATGTTAAAAACACATCTTCTAGACGATGTATCTGCTATTTTTGGCTGGCATAATGATCCAGAGCTCCCAATTGGAACAGTTGCAAGTGCTCATGGCCCTGTTACTGCTTCAGTCGATGCCTTTGACATAAAAATAACGGGTAAAGGTTCACATGCTGCTAAACCAAATGAAGGTAATGATCCCTTTATTATAGCAGCACAAGTTCTTACTGCCTTTCAAACAATTATTAGTCGCTACCTTCCATCACAAACAAATGCGGTAGTGAGTATTACTCAAATGCACGGTGGGAACAATAGAAATGTAATTCCTGAAACAGTCAGTCTCAGTGGTACTGTTCGTGCATTTGATGCCGCAATTGTTGAAACCATAAAAAATCGTATGTCTCAAATATTAGCTGGATTAGCCGTCACAAACGATGCAAAAATCGATTTAGAATGGGTAGAAGAATTTTCACCAGCAACAAATAACAACCCAGAATTAACCGATTTCGCAACATTAGTTGCTTCTGAATCTGGTTTTTCAACAACCTCAATGTCCCCATTATCTATAGGTGAAGATTTTGCGAATTTCCAACTTCAAATACCAGGAGCCTTCGTTTTCATTGGTTCTGGTGGACCTTACGCGCTACATCATCCCAAGTTTGAAGCTGACGATAAAATACTCTTACCTATTGTAAACTACTTTACTAGCCTTGCTTTACAAGCACCGAACTTTATTGCAAACAAATAAGAAAGAGGATCACTATCGTATGATAGTGATCCTCTTATATGTATAATAGAAGCCATTTGCCGGGATCGAACCGGCGACCTCATCCTTACCATGGATGCGCTCTACCAACTGAGCTAAAACGGCATTATACAAAATTAGAGCACAACTAAGTTGCACTCTAATTTCTAAATACTCCGCAAGTAGGGCTCGAACCTACGACAACACGATTAACAGTCGTGTGCTCTACCAACTGAGCTATTGCGGATAATTGGCTTGGCAACGTCCTACTCTCACAGGGGGAAACCCCCAACTACCATCGGCG
This sequence comes from Brochothrix sp., assembly GCF_017549435.1. NCBI lineage: Bacteria > Bacillati > Bacillota > Bacilli > Caryophanales > Listeriaceae > Brochothrix > Brochothrix sp. Next base: position 90 of record NZ_JAFYUW010000059.1, on the reverse strand, counting down.
CTAAAGAGCTTAACTACTGTGTTCGGGATGGGAACAGGTGTATCCTCTTTGCTATCGTCACCAAACAGTTTTTAAATTCTACCTAAGCTT
>NZ_JAFYUW010000058.1:0-5446 GCF_017549435.1 Brochothrix sp. | reverse complement strand
GGATTGTTGAAAGTGTTTCTTCCTTACCAATTGCAGTCTTAACCATCACATCTAATTTAGGACCATAAAAAGCAGCTTCACCTTCGGCTTCAAAATATTCTAAGCCAAGGTCATCCATTGCTGATTTTAGCATTGCTTGTGCTTTATCCCACATATCATCATCATCATAATACTTTTCAGTGTTTTCCGGATCACGGTAGCTTAAACGGAATGAGTAATCAGTGATATTGAAATCTTTATACACATCATGCAACAATTTCACAGTTGCTTTAAACTCTTCTGCAATTTGATCTGGACGAACAAAGATGTGAGCATCATTAAGTGTCATAGCTCTCACGCGTTGTAAACCAGATAATGCGCCACTCATTTCATAACGGTGCATTAAACCTAATTCCGCAATACGAATAGGTAATTCACGGTATGAATGAATATCATTTTTGTAGATCATCATATGGTGTGGGCAGTTCATCGGACGTAAAACAAGTGACTCATTCTCATCCATTTTCATTGGTGGGAACATATCCTCACTGTAGTGTTCCCAGTGTCCACTTGTTTTATAAAGCTCCACATTAGCAAGAGCGGGTGTATAAACATGATCATATCCTTTAGATACTTCCATGTCGACGATATATCTTTCAATTTGACGGCGAACAGTCGCACCTTTTGGCAACCACATCGGTAAACCTTGACCCACTAAGTTATTAATCATAAAAAGATCGAGTTCTTTTCCGATTTTACGATGATCACGTTCTTTGGCTTCTTCTAACATGGCAAGATGCGCGTCTAAGTCAGTTTGTGAAAAGAATGCTGTTCCGTAAATACGGTGAAGCATTTTATTTTTACTATCTCCACGCCAATAAGCACCTGCAAGACTCAATAATTTAAAGGCTTTGATTTTACCAGTTGATGGTAAATGACCACCTCGGCATAAATCAGCATATTCTGCTTGTGCATACAATGTCACTTGTTGATCTTCTGGAATCGCATCGATTAGTTCTAATTTGTATTTATCGTCAGCAAAACGTGCTTTCGCTTCTTCGCGAGTCACTTCTTGACGCTCAATTTTAATGTTTTGTTTGATGATTTTTTTCATTTCTTTTTCGATTGCTTTAAATGATTCATCAGAAATATCTTCTTTTGTATCAAAATCATAGTAGAAACCACCATCGATTGCTGGACCTACACCAAAGCTTGCATCTGGATAAAGACGGCGAATTGCTTGCGCCATTGTATGTGCAGCTGAGTGATTAATCACTGTTAATGCATCTTCATGTTCAGGTGTAATAATTTCAAAATCAGCATCTTCGTTAATCGGTGTTGTTAATTCGACAATTGTACCGTTTACTTTACCGGCGATTGCTTTTTTCTTTAAACTAGAGCTAATTGATCCTGCTATTTCTGCTGTATTCAGTCCGTTTTCAAATTCTTTCACGGCACCATCTGGAAATTTAATTTTCATTGGTCATTTCTCCTTTTTAGTTAAAATAAAAAACGTCCCTCTGCATTCTAACAATAGAATACAAAGGGACGTCTGAATGAACAGTCGTGGTTCCACCCTCATTTAATAGCCGAAGCTATCCTCATGGGCCTTGGTAACGGAAAAAGGTTCCGGACTATCTTACTGTAAGTTCAGATAGTCAGTTCAAAGGTGGTGAATTGTAAGGTGCAATCGTTGGTGAGCTCTCAGCAATGCTCGCCTCTCTGTAAACAGCTTCCTTAAATCCTTATCCTTCTCAATACTTTTGTTATATATGACTATATTATAGCTTCTTTTGCCAAAAATGCAAGACTATTGGCGATAGTTTTTACCAGAAAGCTCAATTGGTTGTGCTAAGAAACGGATACGTTCCATGATACGAGTAGCTTTCATCGTCTCTTCATCACCACGATTATTTACCATCAAATATTTTTGAAGTTGTTTAAAATCCATATTTGATGAGAAAAACGTTGGTAATTCTTCTTGCATGCGATATTGTAAAATTGCCCCTAAGACTTCATCTCGCGTCCAACTTGTTAATGACTCAGCACCGATATCATCCAACATTAAGACTGGCGTTTCTTTCGCAATTTGAACCTTCTCACCCACAGAATTGTCATTAATCGCTTGTTTAATTTCACGCATAAATTCTGGCACATAAATCATCGTTGTTTCGACATCATTATCTGCCAACATGTTCGCAATCGTACCCAGTACATAGGATTTTCCTGTTCCATATGAACCATAAACAAACCAACCTTGCACCATTGTGTCACCTGCATCTTTGATTGCACGTACCAATGGAAACATTGCATTCAACAATTCAACACGTTGAGCTGTGTCGGTTTCAAAATTTTCCATACTGGCATTAAGAATTTGTTTCGGCATATGCAACGAGCGTATACGTTTACGTCGTTCACGTTCACGATCAGCACGAATTTTTTCAGGCGTCGCCGCGTAACGTACTTCTATAATACCATTGTTAAGCGATAACTCTGGTCGATAGCCTGGTAGCAAGCCCCGTTCTTTATTTTGATACTTTTGATGTTCCGTTACAAACTCATATAATTTAGTGATATTGTGCTTAATTAGCTCTGTTGTTAACTGAGGGTTTTCTGCTTGGAATCGTTTGATCTCATCATAATTTAAGACGGTCTGCAACGTTTCATCATAAAGTGCTGTCAGACGACTATTGTTGCTCGCCACGTTTTTTAATGCTGCTTGAATCGGGTCCATTGCTATCACCTACCTTCCTTTAAATCTTTTCTAAGTTGAGCAATTTTTTCGAGCATTGCTGGATCTGTTTTAATTTCGGGTTTCTTTTTAATAATTGTTGGGACGGTCACTTTTTCTACTGGTTTTTCAGCAGCGGCTGGCAAGGTTACACCGTCTTCCTCTGCCAATTGTTTTTGTAACCAATCAGGAATAATATCATTTGCCTTTCCATCTGTTTTTCGATAAGAATTATTTTGACGCTGTTGCCATTTTTCGTAATCCTCTTGTTTTTTATCAACAAATGCTTTCGTGGATTGAATCACATCAGCAACTGTAACAACGCCTTTCATATCCCAATCACGCGCAATTTTTTCCATGTACTCAGGGCTATCAATCCCATTTCCTTGTAAACGCGTATAATAGATGAGCGCATTCATGACAGGGATTGGCATTTTTCGTTTCGACATCACGGTCTCAACTGCTTCCAATTCCTTAATCGTGGGATCGGCCCCATAAGTAGAAAGTTCTTTAATTAAGTTGAAAGTATCAATTTGCGTTAAGAACTCAATGAGCTGTCCTTCATTTTGAATATCACCAATTGATTGGACGACATCAACTGTTTGGATCTCCGGTTCTTTAACCTTGAGTTTCGGATAAGCACCTTCGCCCATATTAATTTGATAAAAATCACGCGCAACTTTACGTAATTGCTCTAAATCCACATTACCATCCGATTGCATTGCACGATAAATCAAACTAACCATATCGTCTTCACTGATATGGTAAACCGCGTAGAGTTTACGAATGGTCTCCTTCACTTCATCATTAATCGCGGATAAAGTAATAAACGTTGGCGATAATTTACTGTAAAGACGTTCAAAGTCAAACCGCGAATCCGGTATATCAAATTGTGTTGCTTGTGAACGTCCAACAAGTTTATCTGTATCAGCTTTTGCTTCAGCTGTTAATTTTGTTTTTGGAAATTGGAATACCTCTGTGAACGATGTTGTAATTTCTGTCATTTCTGATTTATCGGTCTCTGTTTTCACCCAATTATTTTTCAGTACCCGATAACGACGATCACCTACCGCACTAAATAAAAACAGGTTCAGCACACCGTCGTTAAAAAAATGATAAGGGTCCATTGGTGGTGCTAATTCATAGACATAGTGCCGTGAATCTCCCTTGTCGACTACAAAACTTTTAAGTAAACGCACACCTTCTAAGACGAGGCGTGCTTTAATTAATCGTGTTTGACTCATATCAGCAAGCAGTGTTTGGAGTTGATAATGTGTTTGTTTTTCTGATTGTGTTCCCATTGTTGGAACATGGTCAAAAAATGTTTGGTAGAGCGTATAAGCATCAACATTAATTAACGGTAGATACAGTTGCGTTAGCACGCGACGATCAATATCGTTTAGCAATCCTACCGTTTCAATGACATAACTATCCCCTGGATCAGGCTGGTAGTTACCTTCTAAATGATGTTGTCTCATTATCTCACCTTCTTTTTTGCTGTTTGCATTTATTTTTGTTTCTCCATAATTTCTTTGAGCTCTTCAATAAAGACACTTAAGTCCTTAAACTGACGATAGACTGATGCAAATCGCACATATGACACTTCATCAATATCAGCTAATTTATTCATCACAAATTCACCGATAATATTTGATTCAATCTCACTTGTGCCCTGCGCACGAATATCGTGTTCAACTTCATTAACAACATTTTCTAATTGTTCCAAAGATACTGGGCGTTTTTCACAAGCACGTACTAAACCACGTAAAACTTTTTCACGTGAAAACTCTTCGCGTATGCCATCTTTTTTCACAATAATCAATGGGCTTTCTTCAATTTTTTCAAATGTTGTGAAACGAAAACTACACGATTCACATTCGCGACGTCTTCGTATCGAACGGTTTTCATCTGTTGGCCGTGAGTCGATCACTCGCGTATCATTTGATTGACAAGATGGGCAGCGCATTGTTTTAACCTCCTCGTTTTTTACAGAATTTCATATGCTTATTATAGCATATTTCTCACGTTTGACGGCATTCTTCTCGCTAGGAATCACATACAACTGCGGCGAGTGCAACATCAACTTGCTCAAAGGTCGCGGTTGGCGTTCCATTGTTATCAATCACAGTATCTGCACGTTGTATTTTTTCAGCCAATGGCAGTTGTGACGTAATCCGTTGGACCGCTTCTTGCTCAGTTAAATCATTGCGGAGCATTAATCGTTGTTTCTGTGTTTCTTCATCAACAGCGACGACCCAAATCTTATCGTATAACTCTAAACGATTGCTTTCAAATAGCAACGGAATATCTAAAATAACAATGGGTTCCTGCTGTTTTTGATAGTCGGATAAAGTCATCATCATCTTAGCAAAAATCGCTGGGTGCATTAAACTATTCAGTTTTTGACGTTTTTCAGGATTAGCAAAGATAATTTCACCTAAAGCTTGCCGATTTATGCCGTCACCCTCAGTAATTTTTTCACCAAACTCTTTTATCAAAGCCTTCACAAGTGGCTGACCTGGTGCCACAACCTCATGAGCGACAACATCTGCATCAATCACCGGTAAACCTTTTTCTTTTAAATAAGTGCTCACCAAGCTTTTTCCTGAGGCAATGCCACCTGTTAACCCAATCACTGTTGTCATGTTATCACTTCCTTAATAATGGTTGACAAGCGGGGCAATAATGCGTGCCACGACCATGGTATTGAATCTTTTCAATTTCAGTCCCACACTG
>NZ_JAFYUW010000057.1:0-37279 GCF_017549435.1 Brochothrix sp. | reverse complement strand
TGGGACGGGGCTTATCATGGGGAATTGAGTGCCATTTCTTTATTAACAGGAATTGAGTACCATTAGATCGAGGTGCTAGAGAACAAAAACAACGTTAGAGATACCGAATACCAAAATAGATTCTACGGTCGAAAATAAAAAACCAGTGTTAGGGAGATACATTTTTAAATATATCAGCGTTAGCTATTCTGCTAACGATAAAAAATACAGTATTAAACGGATGGTTGACTTCATATCATTTTCAGTAAAGGGTGGAACTCGAGATGCTCAGCTAAGTTTATAAAGAAAATGATATTATTTTTTTGTATGAATAAATATAAGGGCGGCATGTTACTATATCAAATAAAGACAACTATTATTGAAATATTATGTTGACGAAATCATTTTGAGATGATAGAATTCAAAGGTACGTGTTCAAACGTATCAGCCAAGAGCAAAGATGAGTGGGAGGGTGTAAAGCACCCAATTTAACCACATCACTGACTTAAGGAGGTGTGTCTCATGGCTAAGAAAGTAACGAAAGTAGTAAAATTACAAATCCCTGCAGGTAAAGCAAATCCAGCGCCGCCGGTAGGTCCTGCGTTAGGTCAAGCAGGTGTTAACATCATGGGCTTCTGTAAAGAGTTTAACGCTCGTACACAAGACCAAGCAGGTTTAATTATCCCTGTAGTTATTTCTGTATTTGAAGATCGTTCATTTACATTTGTAACAAAAACACCACCAGCAGCTGTTTTACTTAAAAAAGCAGCAGGTCTTGAAAAAGGTTCTGGTGAACCAAACAAAGTCAAAGTTGCAACTGTTAAACGCGATAAAGTACGTGAAATCGCTGAAACAAAAATGCCTGACTTAAACGCAAGTAGTGTTGAAGCTGCTATGCTTATGGTTGAAGGTACTGCACGTTCAATGGGTATCACAATCGAAGATTAATCTTTGAGGATGCTTTTGAATAGGCATGTTTTGTTTTAAAAGGTTGTGCTTTTGGTACGACCTTAAAGGTGGGAGGAAATTCCGCTAATACCACATTTGAGGAGGAGAATAAAAAATGGTTAAGAAAAGCAAAAAATATATCGAAGCTGCTAAAAAAATTGACGCAGATAAAGCTTATGTTGCATCTGAAGCTCTTGATTTAGTGCAAGAAATTGACTTTGTTAATTTCGACGCAACAATCGAATTGTCATACCGCTTAGGAGTAGATCCTAAACAAGCGGATCAACAAATTCGTGGCGCTGTTGTTTTACCGAACGGTACTGGTAAAACTCAACGTGTTTTAGTATTAGCAAAAGGCGCTAAAGCTGCTGAAGCTGAAGCTGCTGGTGCTGATTACGTAGGTGAATCTGAATACCTTGAGAAAATCCAAGGTGGATGGTTTGATTTCGACGTAATCGTTGCAACTCCAGACATGATGGGCCAAATTGGTCGTTTAGGCCGTGTATTAGGACCTAAAGGTTTAATGCCTAACCCTAAAACTGGAACAGTTACAATGGACGTTACTAAAGCTGTTAACGACATTAAAGCTGGTAAAGTTGAATACCGTGTTGATAAAGTAGGTAACCTACAATTCATCATTGGTAAAAAATCTTTCGGTACTGAAAAATTAATGGAAAACTTCAAAGCTGTACATGAAGTTGTTCTTAAAGCTAAACCGTCATCATCTAAAGGTGTTTACATTAAAAACTTAGCAGTTGCTTCAACAATGGGACCTGGTCTTAAAGTTGATCCTTCAACTCTTGGTTAATAGTTGACAACATCCGATTGTTCTGATATTATTTAGAACATTGGTGATAACTAAATATCTCTTACCGTAGACAGTAGGGAACGCTTGCGTTTTAAAAACCTACCGAGGATTTTTTGATTGCTGATTTATCAGTAAAACCTCTGACGCTATCTACGGTGTGCAGAGGTTTTTTATTGCTTATAATGAAGTGTCAATAATTTTAGAGGAGGTGTAAATTTTGAGTCAAGCTGCTATTGAAGTCAAAAAAGGTTTGGTTTCTGAAATCCAAACAAAATTAGAAAATAGTGTATCTACTATCGTCGTTGACTATCGTGGTCTTACAGTTGAGCAAGTAACCGAATTACGTAAACAATTACGTGAAGCTGGTGTTGAACTTAAAGTGTTGAAAAACGGTTTAGTTCGTCGTGCTGCTACTGCTGCAAACTACGAAGGTTTAAACGAGGTTTTAACAGGTCCTAACGCAATCGCATTCAGTAATGATGACGTTGTTGCTCCTGCTAAAATCCTTTACGATTTCGCGAAAGTGAATGAAGCGTTAGAAATTAAAGCTGGCGTAATCGAAGGTAACGTGGTTAGTGCTGAAGAAATTAACACTATCGCTTCCCTACCATCACGCGAAGGTTTACTTTCAATGTTGGTATCAGTTTTACAAGCGCCAATGCGTAATTTCGCAATGCTTACTAAAGCTGTTGCAGAACAAAAAGAACAAGAAGAAGCATAAAAAAAACTATAATAATGGAGGAATAATATCATGGCCTTAAATATTGAAGATATCATTGCATCTGTAAAAGAAGCAACTGTTGTAGAATTAAACGATTTAGTAAAAGCAATCGAAGAAGAATTTGGTGTAACTGCTGCTGCTCCTGTAGCTGCTGCTGCTGCTGGTGCTGCTGCTGAAGAAAAAACTGAGTTTGATGTTGAATTAACATCTGCTGGTTCTTCTAAAGTTAAAGTAATCAAAGTAGTACGTACTGTTACTGGCTTAGGCTTAAAAGAAGCTAAAGAAATGGTAGATAACGCTCCTAAAGTAATCAAAGAAGCTGCTGCTAAAGCTGAAGCTGAAGAAATTCTTGCTCAACTTGAAGAAGCTGGCGCAAGCGCTGTTATTAAATAATTATTATTTAAAACGAAGCGTAAATACAGAACTGTTTGTTTAAGTTGTAACTAACCTGTCTAAGGATGTGTTAGATATGATTGTTGGTGTGTCTTGCCGTCGTTGATTTATATCAATTGCGGTAAGTAAATCAACAAGGGCTTAATACAAACAGCTCTTTTTTTCTTTATTTATAAGAATAAGATTCCTCTATAAAGAAAAGGAGGGATAAAAATGGAACGACACTATTATACGAAGAATACAGATTTAGCACATGAACGAAAACAGCTTGAATTTCAACTTAGAGGACAAGCTTTACGTTTTACTAGCGATGCAGGTGTGTTTTCTAAAAACACAATCGATTTTGGAACGCGCGTATTACTCGAAGCCTTTGAAATGCCAACGATAGCGGGAGATATTCTCGATGTTGGTTGTGGATATGGGCCTATTGGTTTGGCTTTAGCGAAAGAAGCGAGCGAACGAACAGTGCATATGGTTGATGTTAATGATCGAGCGTTGGAATTATCGCTTGAAAATGCACAAATTAACGGAGTGGCGAATGTGAGTGTGTACGAAAGTGCAGCTTATACTCAGGTTGAAAAACAAGATTTCGCAGCGATTTTAACAAACCCTCCGATTCGGGCAGGGAAACAAGTTGTGCACGAAATTTTAGCGCAGTCTTATGAGTATTTAAAAAGCGGTGGATCGATTTGGGCTGTGATTCAAAAGAAACAAGGTGCGCCATCGGCACAAGAGAAGTTGATTACTGTTTTTGGCAACTGTGAGATTGTAACGAAAGAAAAAGGCTATTGGATATTACGCAGCGAAAAGTCTTGACAGTAGTACGGTATTGTTGTATGATATTATAATGCCAATATAATAGGTATCATTGGGCGGTTTTTTTGTTGGCCTAAAAACCTAATGATAGCTTTTTAAGGTTGGAAACAGGCTATATAGCGGTGTTTTCAGCTATGGATAAACGGTGTATTGCACTGTTTAAAAAATACGAATCTTTGAGGGGTGAATGGGTTGACAGGACATGTTGAACAGTATGGACGTCATCGCCAACGCAGAAGTTTCGCACGTATCAGCGAAGTGTTGGAGTTACCAGATTTAATCGAAATTCAAACAGCTTCTTATCAGTGGTTTTTAGATGAGGGCTTAAAAGAAATGTTTCATGATATTTCTCCGATTGAAGATTTTGCGGGGAACTTATCTTTGGAATTTATTGATTATTCGTTAGGAGATCCCAAGTATTCAATTTGGGAATCAAAAGAGCGTGACGCTACTTACTCCGCGCCATTACGTGTGAAATTGCGTTTGATTAATAAAGAAACTGGCGAAGTGAAAGATCAAGAAGTCTTCATGGGTGATTTCCCATTGATGACGGAAATGGGTACTTTCATTATCAACGGAGCGGAACGTGTTATCGTTTCGCAATTAGTACGTTCTCCAGGCGTGTATTTCCATGATCGTATGGATAAAAATGGACGTCAAGGTTACGGGTCAACTGTGATTCCGAACCGTGGGGCTTGGTTAGAATTAGAAACTGATGCTAAAGATGTTGTTTACGTACGTATTGATCGTACGCGTAAATTACCTGCAACAGTATTATTGCGTGCATTAGGTTTCAGTACAGATCAAGAAATTGTCGATTTAATCGGTGATAACGAGTACTTGCGCAATACGCTTGAAAAAGACAACTCAGAAAACACTGACAAAGCGTTGCTAGAAATTTATGAGCGCTTACGTCCTGGTGAACCACCAACAGTAGAAAATGCTAAAAACTTATTGTACACGCGTTTCTTTGACGCACGTCGTTATGATTTAGCAAACGTTGGTCGTTATAAAATTAATAAAAAATTACATCCACAAAACCGTCTCTTTAATCAACGTTTAGCAGAAACATTAGTCAACCCTGAAACAGGTGAGATTGTTGCTTCTAAAGATGAGATTTTAGATCGTCGTAAATTGGATGCAATCATGGAGCAATTAGAGTCTGGTCTTGGATTCACGACTTTAACACCTCATGGTGGAGCACTTGAAGAACCAATTACTATTCAATCTATTAAAGTCTACTCTCCTACAGATGAAGACAAAGTGGTTAATGTTATTGGTAACGCGTACCTTGAAGATACAGTTAAGCATGTAACACCTGCTGATATTGTTGCTTCTGTAAGTTACTTCTTTGGCTTGTTACACGGCATCGGCGAAACAGACGATATTGACCATTTAGGTAACCGTCGTTTACGTTCTGTTGGTGAGTTGTTACAAAATCAATTCCGTATCGGTTTAAGCCGTATGGAACGTGTTGTACGTGAGCGTATGTCAATTCAAGATATGACTACAATTACGCCGCAACAATTGATTAACATCCGTCCAGTTGTAGCAGCAATTAAAGAGTTCTTTGGTAGCTCTCAATTATCACAATTCATGGATCAAACGAACCCGCTTGCCGAATTGACACATAAACGTCGTCTTTCAGCATTAGGACCTGGTGGTTTGACACGTGAACGTGCTGGTTTCGAAGTGCGAGATGTACATTATTCTCACTACGGCCGCATGTGCCCGATTGAAACGCCTGAGGGCCCGAACATCGGTTTAATTAACTCATTGTCTTCATATGCACGTGTAAACCGTTATGGCTTCATTGAAACGCCATACCGTCGTGTAGACCCTGAAACAAACGTTGTAACTAACGATATTGATTACTTGACTGCTGACGAAGAAGATAACTACGTTGTAGCTCAAGCAAACTCATTGTTAGATGAAAACGGTCAATTCTTGGATGAAGAAATCAAAGCGCGTTTCCGTTCTGAAAACTTAGCGGTAACAAAAGAACGCCTTGATTACATGGATGTTTCACCTAAGCAAGTTGTATCTGCCGCAACGGCATGTATTCCTTTCTTGGAAAACGATGACTCCAACCGTGCCCTCATGGGTGCCAACATGCAACGTCAAGCTGTTCCATTATTAAACCCTGAAGCGCCGTTTATCGGTACAGGTATGGAACACGTTGCTGCGCGAGATTCTGGAGCAGCAGTTAAAGCGAAACATGATGGTATCGTTGAACACGTTGAAGCGAAATACATTAAAGTACGTCGTATTGCAGAGATTGATGGTGCGGAAACAGAAGGACAAACTGATGTTTACCAACTTCAAAAATTTGCACGTTCTAACCCTGGTACTTGCTATAACCAAACACCAAGCGTAAGCGAAGGTGACCGTGTTGTTGTTGGTGACATCTTAGCTGATGGACCATCAATGGAACTTGGTGAAATGGCTTTAGGTCGTAACGTTCTTGTTGCTTTCATGACATGGGATGGTTACAACTATGAAGATGCGATTATCATGAACGAACGCCTTGTAAAAGACGACGTTTATACATCTGTTCATATTGAAGAGTATGAATCAGAAGCGCGTGACACGAAGCTTGGACCTGAAGAAATGACACGCGATATTCCAAACGTCGGCGACGACGCTTTGAAAGACTTAGACTCACGCGGTATTATCCGTGTTGGTGCTGAAGTTAAAGATGGTGATTTATTAGTTGGTAAAGTAACGCCTAAAGGTGTAACTGAATTAACTGCTGAAGAACGTCTATTGCATGCAATCTTTGGTGAAAAAGCACGTGAAGTACGTGATACATCACTTCGTGTACCTCACGGTGGTGGCGGTATTATCCTTGATGTTAAGACATTTACACGTGAAAACGGCGATGAATTAGCACCAGGCGTAAACCAATTAGTACGTGTTTATATCGTACAAAAACGTAAGATCCATGTCGGAGATAAAATGGCTGGACGTCACGGTAACAAAGGTGTTATCTCACGTATCCTTCCAGAAGAAGACATGCCTTATCTTCCAGATGGCACACCGGTTGACGTAATGTTAAACCCATTAGGTGTACCTTCTCGTATGAACATCGGACAAGTTCTTGAGTTGCACTTAGGTATGGCTGCTAGCAAATTAGGCATTCATATTGCAACACCTGTATTCGATGGCGCGAGTGAAGAAGACGTATGGAGCACAGTTGCAGAAGCTGGTATGGCAGAAGATGCGAAAACAATCGTATATGATGGTCGTACAGGTGAAGCAATGGATAACCGTGTTTCTGTTGGTATCATGTACATGATTAAATTAGCCCACATGGTTGATGATAAATTACATGCTCGTTCAACAGGACCTTACTCACTTGTTACGCAACAACCTCTTGGTGGTAAAGCACAATTTGGTGGACAACGTTTCGGTGAGATGGAAGTTTGGGCACTTGAAGCTTACGGTGCAGCTCATATCCTCCAAGAAATTCTTACTTACAAATCTGATGATGTTGTTGGACGTGTGCAAACATACGAAGCCATCGTCAAAGGTGAGAACTTACCACAACCTGGAATTCCTGAATCATTCAAAGTATTGATTAAAGAATTACAAAGTTTAGGTATGGATGTTAAAATGATGTCTGCTGAGGATGAAGAAATCGAATTACGTGAGCTTGATGATGAAGATTACGTAAAAGATGATGAGTTCTTAACACCATCTGCAGCTGTTAAAAAAGATGAACCTATTCAAGAAGAAACAAAACAAGACTAATTTAATGAAAACATGCGCACGAGCTGTATTTACAGTTCGTTATGCGTGTTTATATAAGAAAATGTCGGAGTTTTAACAGATAAACAAAAAACGATAGGGAGGTTGACCCCTTGTTAGATGTTAATAATTTTGAGTATATGAAAATAGGTTTAGCGTCACCTGATAAAATCCGCTCGTGGTCTTTTGGCGAAGTCAAAAAACCTGAAACAATTAACTACCGTACTTTAAAACCAGAACGTGATGGTCTTTTCTGTGAGCGTATCTTTGGACCAACCAAAGACTGGGAATGTTCATGTGGGAAATACAAACGCGTACGTTATAAAGGTGTTGTCTGCGATCGTTGTGGCGTTGAAGTCACAAAATCAAAAGTCCGCCGTGAACGTATGGGACACATCGAACTTGCTGCACCAGTATCACATATTTGGTACTTTAAAGGAATCCCAAGCCGTATGGGTCTTGTCTTAGACATGTCTCCTCGTGCGTTAGAAGAAGTTATCTACTTTGCATCATATGTAGTAACAGAAGCTGGCGATACTGCTTTAGATAAAAAACAATTATTATCAGAACGCGAATACCGCGCATACCGCGAAAAATATGGTCAATCTTTCCAAGCAGGAATGGGTGCTGAAGCAATCAAACGTCTTTTAGACGCTGTTGATTTAGAAGGCGAAGTTACTGAATTGAAAGAAGAGCTTAAATCAGCTCAAGGTCAACGTCGTACACGTGCTATCCGTCGTCTTGAAGTATTGGAAGCTTTCCGTCACTCTGGCAACAAGCCGAGCTGGATGGTATTAGACGTGTTACCTGTTATTCCACCGGAAATTCGTCCGATGGTACAACTTGAAGGTGGCCGTTTTGCAACAAGTGATTTAAATGATTTATATCGTCGTGTTATCAACCGTAACAACCGTTTGAAACGTTTACTAGACTTAGGTGCTCCAAGCATCATCGTTCAAAACGAAAAACGTATGTTACAAGAAGCTGTTGATGGCTTGATTGATAATGGTCGTCGTGGCCGTCCAGTAACTGGACCAGGTAACCGTCCGTTGAAATCATTGTCACACATGTTAAAAGGTAAACAAGGGCGTTTCCGTCAAAACTTACTTGGTAAACGTGTTGACTACTCTGGTCGTTCAGTAATCGTCTGTGGACCTTCATTGAAAATGTACCAATGTGGTTTACCGCGCGAAATGGCAATTGAATTATTCAAACCATTCGTAATGCGTGAATTAACTCAACGTGGATTAGCTCACAACATCAAGAGCGCTAAACGTAAAATCGAACGTCACTCACCAGAAATTTGGGACGTTTTAGAAGACGTTATCCGTGAACACCCAGTGTTACTTAACCGAGCACCTACGCTTCACCGTTTAGGTATCCAAGCGTTTGAGCCAATCTTAGTTGAAGGCCGTGCGATTCGTCTTCACCCGTTAGTATGTACTGCATACAACGCCGATTTCGATGGTGACCAAATGGCGGTCCATGTACCTCTATCACCAGAAGCACAAGCTGAAGCACGTATCTTAATGTTAGCAGCAAACCACATTCTGAACCCTAAAGATGGTAAACCAGTTGTAACACCATCTCAAGATATGGTTCTTGGTAACTACTACTTAACATTAGAGCGTGAAAACATTGTTGGTGAAGGTCTTGTCTTTACTGATATTAACGAAGCAATGATTGCTTACCAAAACGGATACGTGCATTTGCACTCTCGTGTTGCGGTTGCAGCAGCTTCATTAGGAAATGAAACGTTCACAGCTGAGCAAAACAACCAGTTGTTGATCACTACTGTTGGTAAAATGATTTTCAACTCAATCTTACCACCATCATTCCCTTACTTGAATGAACCAACTAAAACGAATCTTGAAGTGGCTACGCCGTCTCAATATTTTGTTCCTACTACAACAGATGTGAAAGCACATATTGAAAAACAAGCGTTCTTATTACCTTTCAAAAAGAAAAACTTGGAAGAAATTATCGCTCAAATTTTCAAATTGTTCCACATTACTGAAACTTCAAAAATGTTAGACCGCATGAAAGATCAAGGTTTTAAATACTCGACACTTGCTGGTATTACAGTTGGTATCTCTGATATCATCGTCGTGAAAGATAAACCTGAAATTCTTGCTGCTTCTCATGATGAAGTGGATAACGTAACAAAAATGTTTAAACGTGGTTTAATGACAGACGAAGAGCGTTATGAACGTGTTATTGCGATTTGGAATGCAGCAAAAGATCAGTTACAAAACAAACTGATTGCAGGCTTAGATCGCTTAAACCCAATCTTCATGATGCAAGACTCTGGTGCCCGTGGTAACATCTCTAACTTTACGCAGTTAGCTGGTATGCGTGGTTTGATGGCCGATCCTTCTGGACGTATCGTTGAATTACCGATCACATCTAACTTCCGTGAAGGTCTAAACGTTCTTGAATACTTTATCTCATCACATGGTGCTCGTAAAGGTTTAACGGATACAGCTCTTAAAACAGCCGATTCAGGTTACCTTACTCGTCGTCTTGTAGATGTTGCGCAAGATGTTATCGTGCGTGAAACAAATGACGGTTCTGATCACGGTCTTCTTGTTTCTGATATTGTTGAAGGACCAGAGGTTATCGAAACATTAACTGAACGTCTTGAAGGTCGTTATTCTGCGAAGACAGTACGTCATCCAGAAACAAACGAAGTAATGATTCGTCCTGATGAATTATTCACACAAGAAATTGCTGAAGCAATTCCTGCTGCTGGTATTAAAGAAGTATGGATTCGTTCTGTATTTACATGTAATACTAAGCACGGTGTAAGTAAAATCAGTTACGGTAAAGACTTGTCAACCGGCTCAGAAGTTGAAGTTGGTGAAGCAGTTGGTATCGTTGCCGCACAATCTATCGGTGAGCCTGGTACACAGTTAACAATGCGTACTTTCCATACTGGTGGGGTTGCCGGATCGGATATTACACAAGGTTTACCTCGTATTCAAGAAATCTTCGAAGCACGTAACCCTAAAGGTCACGCTGTTATTACTGAATTAACTGGTGAAGTTAAAGCAATCGAAGAAAAAGCTAACCGTCAACGTGAAATCACTGTTACAGGTACACAAGAAACACGTACTTATACTGTACCAATGGTTGCTCGCTTGAAAGTTAAAGTCGGAGATGCAGTTCGTCGTGGTGATCCATTGATGGACGGTTCAATCGACCCTAAAGAATTACTTCATGTAACTGATGTTATCACTGTTGAAAACTATCTATTAGGTGAAGTTCAAAAAGTTTACCGTATGCAAGGTGTTGAAATCGCCGATAAACATATCGAAGTAATGGTTCGCCAAATGCTTCGTAAAGTACGTGTTCTTGATCCAGGTGAAACTGATATTTTACCAGGAACATTAATGGATATCAGCGCGTTTAAAGATGCCAACACAGATACAATCCTTTCTGGTGGTCAACCAGCTACGGGTCGTCCAGTGTTACTCGGTATTACTAAAGCATCTCTTGAAACTGAATCATTCTTATCTGCGGCTTCATTCCAGGAAACAACACGTGTGTTAACTGATGCAGCAATTAAAGGTAAGCGCGATAACTTAATCGGATTGAAAGAGAACGTTATCCTTGGTAAACTTGTACCAGCTGGTACAGGTATGCCTAAATATCGTAAAGCTGAAGCTAAACTCGTAGGCGCACAAGTTGCTACTGCGACAGAAGGTTCTGCTGAATAAATAAATTTTGTTTAACATTGGCGTTCGCACTCTCGCTAAGAGGGTGTGAACATTCTTTGTTAAAATAAAAATTCATTTGCGGTTGACGGATAGAATTCTAAATGGTAAGATATTTAAGGTACTTCATTTAGAAGTCATGAGATTTATAAAAACATGATCTGGTCGTTGTAGTTAACTACAACATTTTATTTTAAAATAAAAATGATACGCTTGGATATGTGTGCTTATTAAATCACAACAAACTATTACAATTTTCGGGAGGAGGAAAACAAAAATGCCTACTATTAACCAATTGGTACGTAAGCCGCGTAAAGCGTCTGTATCAAAATCAAAATCACCAGCATTAGGTAAAACTTACAACAGCTTCAAAAAAGCGCAATCAAACGTGAACTCTCCACAAAAACGTGGTGTATGTACGCGTGTTGGTACGATGACACCTCGTAAACCTAACTCGGCTTTACGTAAATATGCACGTGTTCGTTTGACTAACTCAATCGAAGTAACTGCATACATTCCAGGTATCGGTCACAACTTACAAGAACATAGTGTTGTTCTTATTCGTGGGGGACGCGTAAAAGATTTAGCTGGAGTACGTTATCACATCGTTCGTGGTGCTTTAGATACTGCAGGAGTAGACGGTCGTCTACAATCGCGTTCTAAATACGGAACTAAGAAACCTAAAAAATAATCTAACTAAGAAGGGAGGACATCTCAATGCCTCGTAAAGGTCCTGTTCAAAAGCGTGACGTTTTACCAGATCCAATGTACAACTCGAAATTGGTAACTCGTTTAATCAACAAAATGATGGTTGATGGTAAGCGCGGAAAATCACAAGCAATTTTATACTCAGCATTTGCTAAGATTGAATCAACTACTGGAACTCCAGCAATGGAAGTATTTGACCAAGCAATCAACAACATTATGCCAGTACTTGAAGTTAAAGCACGCCGTGTCGGTGGAGCTAACTACCAAGTGCCAATCGAAGTTCGTCCAGATCGTCGTTCAACTCTAGGGTTGCGTTGGTTAGTAAACTATTCACGTCTTCGTGGAGAGAAAACAATGGAAGAACGTTTAGCTAACGAAATCATGGATGCTGCTAACAACACTGGAGCAGCTGTTAAGAAACGTGAAGATACACACAAAATGGCTGAAGCCAACAAAGCTTTCGCTCACTACCGCTGGTAGGATTAAACAAGCAGTTTTTAGTACGTTTAGGAACTGCTGTTTAATTTAAATTACAATATGGAAGGAGAAATACCATAATGAAAAGAGAGTTCTCCTTAGAAAATACGCGTAACATTGGTATTATGGCTCATATCGATGCTGGTAAAACTACTGTTACAGAACGTATTCTCTTTTATACAGGTAAAATCCACAAAATTGGCGAAACACACGATGGTGGCGCTCAAATGGACTGGATGGAACAAGAGCAAGAACGTGGTATCACTATCACTTCTGCTGCAACAACAGCTGCATGGAAAAATCACCGTATCAACATTATCGATACACCAGGACACGTAGACTTCACTGTTGAAGTTGAACGTTCTTTACGTGTACTTGATGGTGCTGTGGCAGTACTTGATGCTCAATCAGGTGTTGAACCACAAACTGAAACAGTATGGCGTCAAGCTACTACTTACGGTGTTCCTCGTATTGTATTCATCAACAAAATGGATAAAATCGGAGCAGACTTCTTATACTCTTTAGGTACATTACATGACCGTTTGGATGCAAATGCAGGCGCAATTCAATTACCTATCGGTGCAGAAGATACGTTCAAAGGTGTTGTCGATTTAGTTGAGATGCAAGCTTATCTTTATGAAAATGAGTTAGGTGACGATCCTCATACTGTTGCTATCCCAGAAGATATGCAAGAGTTAGCTGAAGAGTACCGTGATAAATTAGTTGAGTCTATTGCAGACGTTGATGAAGCTATCATGGAAAAATACTTAGAAGGCGAAGAAGTTTCTACTCCTGAGCTTAAAGCTGCGATCCGTCGCGCAACACTTGCGGTAGAATTCTACCCTGTAGTTTGTGGTACTGCATTCAAAAACAAAGGTGTTCAACCAATGTTAGATGCTGTACTTGCTTACTTACCAGCTCCAACTGATGTACCTGCAATCGAAGGTACAACAATGGATGGCGAGCCAACTTCTCGTCCTTCATCAGATGAAGCAGAATTTTCTGCTTTAGCATTTAAAGTTATGACAGACCCTTATGTTGGTCGTTTAACATTCTTCCGTGTATACTCTGGTGTTTTACAATCCGGTTCTTACGTATTGAACTCATCTAAAGATAAACGTGAACGTGTTGGTCGTATTCTTCAAATGCATGCAAATCACCGTGAAGAGATTCCTGAAATCCACGCTGGTGATATCGCTGCTGCTGTAGGACTTAAAAACACAACTACTGGTGATACTCTATGTGACGAGAAACATCCCGTTATCTTAGAATCAATGGAATTCCCAGAACCAGTAATCTCGGTTGCTATTGAGCCTAAATCAAAAGCAGATCAAGATAAAATGGGTCAAGCTTTAGTTAAATTAGCTGAAGAAGATCCAACTTTCCGCGCTGAAACTGACCAAGAAACTGGTCAAACAATCATCTCTGGTATGGGTGAACTTCACTTAGATATCATTGTTGATCGTATGCGTCGTGAATTTAACGTTGAAGCTAACGTTGGTGATCCACAAGTTTCTTACCGTGAGTCATTCAAAACTTCAGCATCAGTTCAAGGTAAATTCGTTCGTCAATCAGGTGGTAAAGGTCAATACGGTGACGTATGGGTTGAGTTCTCTCCTAATGAAGAAGGAAAAGGCTTTGAATTTGAAAACGCAATCGTTGGTGGTGTTGTTCCTCGTGAGTACATCCCAGCAGTTGAAAAAGGTTTAGCAGACTCAATGGCCAATGGTCAATTAGCTGGTTACCCATTAATCGATGTTAAAGCTAAGCTTTATGATGGTTCTTACCATGATGTCGATTCAAATGAGACAGCTTTCCGTGTCGCTGCATCTTACGCATTGCGTGAAGCTTACAAAAAATGTAACCCTGCATTGTTAGAACCAATTGAACTTGTTGAGGTAGTAATGCCTGAAGAGTATCTTGGTGATATCATGGGTGACATCACAAGTCGTCGTGGTCGTGTAGACGGTATGGAAGCTCGTGGAAACGCTCAAGTTGTCCGCGCATTCGTACCATTATCTAACATGTTTGGATATGCTACTGACTTACGTTCTAAGACTCAAGGTCGTGGTGTTTATTCTATGCAGTTTGATCATTATGAAGAAGTTCCTAAATCTGTAGCTGAAGAAATTATTAAAGCCAATAAAGGTGAATAATTGATTTTTTACTGATTTTGAAGTATAAATATCATAGGTGGCATTATTACTGCCTATGATGTTACTTAAACTAAAAATAACTTATATATCCAAGGAGGAAATATCAAAATGGCAAAAGAAAAATTCGATCGCTCAAAAGCCCATGTAAACGTTGGTACTATCGGACACGTTGACCATGGTAAAACTACTTTAACTGCAGCTATTACAACTGTATTATCTAAGAAAGGTTTCGCAGAAGCTTCAGCATACGACGCTATCGATGGCGCTCCTGAAGAACGTGAACGTGGGATTACTATCTCAACTGCACACGTTGAATACGAAACTGAAACTCGTCACTACGCTCACGTTGACTGTCCTGGACACGCGGATTATGTTAAAAACATGATCACTGGTGCTGCTCAAATGGATGGTGGTATCTTAGTAGTATCTGCTGCTGATGGTCCAATGCCTCAAACACGTGAACACATTTTACTTTCTCGTCAAGTTGGTGTTCCTTACATCGTTGTATTCTTAAACAAATGCGACATGGTTGATGATGAAGAATTATTAGAATTAGTTGAAATGGAAGTTCGTGACTTATTAAGCGAATATGACTTCCCTGGTGATGATATTCCAATCATCCAAGGTTCAGCTCTTAAAGCATTACAAGGAGAACCAGAATACGAAGCTAAAATCGACGAATTGATGGCAGCTGTAGATTCTTATATCCCAACTCCAGAACGTGACACTGACAAACCATTCATGATGCCAGTTGAGGATGTATTCTCAATCACTGGACGTGGAACTGTTGCTACAGGCCGTGTTGAACGTGGTGTTATCAAAGTTGCTGACGAGATCGAAATCGTTGGTATCCACGATACTAAAAAATCAGTTGTTACTGGTGTTGAAATGTTCCGTAAATTGTTAGATTACGCTGAAGCTGGCGATAACATTGGTGCATTATTACGTGGTGTTTCTCGTGAAGATATCGAGCGTGGACAAGTACTTGCTAAACCAGGTACTATCACTCCTCATACTTCTTTCACTGCAGAAGTATACGTATTATCTAAAGAAGAGGGTGGACGTCATACTCCATTCTTCAACAACTACCGTCCGCAATTCTACTTCCGTACTTCTGACGTAACTGGTTCAATCACGTTACCAGAAGGTACTGAAATGGTTATGCCTGGTGATAACGTTTCTATCACTGTAGAATTACACGCTCCAATCGCTATCGAAGATGGTACTAAATTCTCTATCCGTGAGGGTGGACGTACTGTTGGTGCTGGTGTTGTAGCATCAATCAACAAATAATAATTAATTATTTTACCGATACAGGTTTTCCTGTATCGGTTTTTTTATGTGTTAAATTAAGCAGGAATGAACGGAGTTGTGTTAATCTATTGATGTAGCAAAATCATGATGTTCCAATAAAGAGCATTGGAAGGGTGTGCCAACTGAAAATGAAGAAAATATATAATAGAAGAAACGGGGTTTTTGTAACACTGTTGCTTGTTGTTGTCGTTATCCTAAGCGCATGCGGACCTAGGAGCAGTGATCAATCAACTGCAGGGGAAAAGGCATCCGCAAAACAACCAAGCACTGACGAGCCGATGAGTGCTGTTGTATTTATTCATGGGTACAACGGATCTGAGAATAGTATGGCACCGATGATCAAGCGCCTTGCTAAAAAAGAAAAGTCCTTTGCTAGTGGTGTAACGTTTACAATTGAACCAAATGGTAGTTACGAGAAAAAAGGTGAGTTTGTTGCTCATAAAAAGAATCTCGTTAATGTAGTGTATGCTGATAGCCAAACAGAGGCAGCTACCGAAGGTGAACAACTCGCAACAGTGATGAGTGCTTTGCGTGAGGCGGGGATAAAGACTGTTGATTTTGTTGCTCATTCTATGGGAGGGACAACAATCACGTATTATCTTGAATCTCAACCAGATGAAACAAAAGTGCCGAAAGTGGAAAAGTTTGTTGCAATTGGAACGCCGTTTGCTTGGGCAGGAACAGCTGCAGCGTCTGAAAACAATGTATTGGAACAAAATAAAGTGGATTTGCCGACTAATCTGTCAGTTTATGGTATTATAGGGAATGTTGGTGATGAATCAGATGGTACAGTACCATATGCTGATGCGCATTTCGCTAAACGTTTGTTTGCTAATTATCAAGAGGCGATTATAACAGGTGATAAAGCAGCGCATAGTAAGTTACGCAACAATGATAAAGTGGATGAAATTATTCTGCGATTTTTGACGAACTAAAAAAGAATTAAGAAGCACTTGAAAGTTAGTCCGAAATAATGTATAATTGTAAAAGTGTGAAACCAAAGGGGTTCGTATGCCTATTACGGGCGAACGAAATCTAGCAGTGCCCACAAAAATGTTGAAGTGGGAGGTTGCGATACACCCGGCCGCTTTGTCATGGCGCTTGTATTGGAAATTTCCATGGAATATGCTTGGACAACAAGCAAAAAGGAGGGAAAATAATGGCAAAACAACAAATTCGTATTCGTTTAAAAGCTTATGACCACCGTATTTTAGATCAGTCAGCAGAAAAAATCGTTGAAACAGCGAAACGTGCAGGTGCAGAGGTATCTGGCCCGATTCCGTTGCCAACAGAACGTTCTGTATATACTGTTATCCGTGCGACTCACAAGTATAAAGATTCTCGTGAGCAGTTCGAAATGCGTACTCACAAACGTTTAATCGATATCGTAAACCCAACACCAAAAACAGTTGACTCGTTAATGCGTCTTGACTTACCAAGTGGTGTGGACATCGAAATCAAATTATAATTCAAACAAAAAAACAGGAGGTGTAACCCATGACTAAAGGAATCTTAGGTAAAAAAGTAGGTATGACACAAATTTTTACTGCTAACGGTGAATTAATTCCAGTAACTGTAATCGAAGCAACTCCAAACGTTGTTTTACAAAAGAAAACAGTTGAAACTGATGGCTATGAAGCTATTCAACTTGGATTTGACACTAAGCGTGAAAAATTGTCGAACAAACCAGAGCAAGGTCATGCAAGTAAAGCTAATACTGCTCCTAAGCGCTTCGTTAAAGAATTTGACGGCGTTAGCTTAGACGAGTATGAAGTTGGTTCAGAAATCAAGGTTGATATATTCGCAGCAGGTGACGTCGTTGATGTTACAGGTACTTCGAAAGGTAAAGGTTTCCAAGGCTCAATTAAACGCCATGGTCAATCACGTGGACCTATGTCTCACGGTAGCCGTTATCATCGTCGTCCTGGTTCAATGGGTCCCGTTGCACCTAACCGCGTATTCAAAAATAAAAAACTTCCAGGACAAATGGGTGGTACTCAAATTACAATCCAAAACCTTGAAGTTGTACAAATCGACTCAGAACGTAACTTGATCTTGATCAAAGGAAACGTACCTGGTCCTAAAAAATCTTTAATCCAAATTAAAAAAGCTTTAAAAGCTTAATTAATGATTCAGAAAGGAGGAACTAGAAATGCCTAAAGTAGCACTTTTAAAACAAGATGGTACAAACGCTGGTGAGTTAACACTAAATGATTCTATTTTTGGAATCGAGCCTAACGAAAATGTCGTATTCGATGCAATTATTATGCAACGTGCTTCATTACGTCAAGGTAACCATAAGGTTAAAAATCGCTCTGAAGTACGTGGTGGTGGTCGTAAGCCATGGCGTCAAAAAGGAACTGGACGTGCGCGTCAAGGTTCTATCCGCTCACCTCAATGGGTTGGTGGTGGTGTTGTATTCGGTCCTACTCCACGTAGTTACTCTTACAAATTACCTAAAAAAGTTCGTCGTTTAGCTCTTAAATCAGTTTTATCTGACAAAGTTGCAAACGAAAAATTGGTAGCTTTAGAAGGCTTAGCTTTCGATGCACCAAAAACTAAAGATTTTATCGCAGCATTAGCTGGTCTTAAAATCGAAGGTAAAACATTAGTAGTCATTGATGACGCTAGTGTAAATGCAGAAATCTCTGCACGTAACCTTCAAGGAGTTACAGTTGTCAAAGCAGACGGAATTAACGTATTAGATATCGTTGCACACGATAACCTAATCATTACTAAATCTGCTGTTGAAAAAATAGAGGAGGTGCTTGCATAATGGATGCACGTGACATCATTAAGCGCCCAGTCATCACTGAACAATCAATGACTTTCGTTGAAGAAAACAAATATGTTTTCGAAGTAGACGTTAAAGCTAACAAAGTAGCTGTCAAAAAAGCTATCGAAGAAATTTTCGATGTTAAAGTTGCTAAAGTTAACGTTTTAAACTACAAAGCGAAATTTAAACGTATGGGTAAATACGCTGGTTATACTAATAAACGCCGTAAAGCGGTTATTACATTAGCTGAAGGTAGTAAAGAAATTACATTATTCGAAAACTAATACAGTAAGGAGGATAACCAATAATGGGAATCAGAAAATATAAACCAACCACAAACGGTCGTCGTAACATGACTTCACTTGATTTTGCAGAGATTACTACTAATAAACCAGAGAAATCGTTGCTACAATCTAAGTTCCGTCAAGCTGGCCGTAACAACCAAGGTAAAATTACTGTTCGTCACCATGGTGGGGGACATAAGAAACAATACCGTATCATCGACTTTAAACGTAATAAAGATGGCATTCCAGGACGCGTTGCAACGATCGAATACGATCCAAACCGTACTGCTAATATCGCTTTAATTCATTACGCTGATGGAGAGAAACGTTACATCATCGCTCCTAAAGGTCTTGTTGTTGACATGGTAATCTATTCAGGCGAAGGCGCTGATATTAAAATCGGTAACGCTTTAGCTTTGAAAAACATTCCAGTAGGTACTGTCGTTCATAACATTGAACTTAAACCAGAAAAAGGTGGACAACTTGTTCGTTCTGCCGGTACTTCTGCTCAAGTTCTTGGTAAAGAAGGCACTAAATACGTACTTGTACGTTTAAACTCTGGAGAAGTTCGTATGATCTTGGCTGAATGTCGCGCGACAATCGGACAAGTTGGTAACGAACAACACGAATTAGTGAACATCGGTAAAGCTGGTCGTTCGCGTTGGTTAGGTAAACGTCCAACAGTTCGTGGTTCTGTAATGAACCCTAACGATCACCCACACGGTGGTGGTGAAGGTAAAGCTCCGATTGGTCGTAAATCACCAATGTCTCCATGGGGTAAACCAACTCTTGGTAAGAAAACACGTAAGAAAACGAACAAGTCCGATAAATTTATCGTTCGTGGACGTAAAAAATAATCGTTACGCAGCGTAGCTTTTGCTACGCGGCCATTATCCGAAGGGAGGCAATCTAATGGGTCGTAGTCTTAAAAAAGGACCTTTTGCTGATGATCACTTAGTTAAAAAAGTGGAAGCTGCAAAAACGTCTGAGAAAAAAGTTGTAATTAAAACTTGGTCACGCCGTTCTACAATCTTCCCATCATTTGTCGGCACTACAATTGCTGTCTATGATGGACGTAAACACGTTCCAGTTTTCATTCAAGAAGATATGGTTGGTCATAAACTAGGTGAATTTGCACCTACACGTACTTACCGTGGTCACGGTAGTGACGATAAAAGAACTCGTTAAATTTGAGAGGAGGGTTTTCCAATGGCAGAAATCACATCTGCAAAAGCAATTGTAAAAACAGTGCGCATTGCTCCTCGTAAAGCACGTCTAGTTGCTGATTTAATTCGAGGCAAGCAAGTTGGAGAAGCTATCGCTATCTTGGCATTAACGCCACGTGGTGCTTCACCAATTATCACTAAAGTATTAAACTCTGCTATCGCTAACGCGGAGCATAACTATGATTTAGACATCAACAAATTAGTTGTATCTGACATTCAAGTGAATGAAGGACCAACGTTGAAACGTTTCCGTCCACGTGCGATGGGTCGTGCAAGTCAAATTAACAAACGTACAAGTCACATCTCTGTAGTAGTGACAGAAAAATAAAGGAGGGATAGTCGTGGGTCAAAAAATTAATCCAATAGGTATGCGTGTTGGTATTATCCGTGACTGGGATGCCAAATGGTATGCTGGTAAAGATTACGCAGACTTATTACACGAAGATTTACACATTCGTGAATATATCGCTAAACGCTTAAAAGATGCTTCAGTTTCACGTGTTGAAATTGAACGTGCTGCAAAACGCGTTAACGTTTCGATTCATACTGCTAAACCAGGTATGGTTATTGGTAAAGGCGGAGCTGAAGTTGAAACTTTACGTAAAGCATTAAACGACTTAACAGGTAAACGTGTTCATATCAACATCGTTGAAATCAAACGTGCTGATCTTGATGCTAAATTAGTTGGGGAGAACATTGCTCAACAATTAGAAAACCGTGTATCATTCCGTCGTGCACTTAAACAAGCTATGCAACGTACTATGCGTGCAGGCGCTAAAGGGATCAAAACGCAAGTTTCTGGTCGTTTAGGCGGAGCTGACATGGCTCGTACAGAACATTATAGTGAAGGAACTGTTCCTCTTCATACATTACGCGCAGACATTGACTACGCATGGGAAGAAGCAGATACTACTTTTGGTAAACTAGGCGTTAAAGTTTGGATTTACCGCGGTGAAGTCCTTCCAACGAAGAAAAATATTGAAAAATCGGAAGGAGGCAAATAAAGATGTTAGTACCTAAACGTGTTAAATATCGTAGAGAACACCGTGGGAAAATGCGTGGTTTTACTAAAGGCGGCGCAGAAGTAGCATTCGGTGAATACGGCTTACAAGCTGTTGAATCATCATGGATCACTAACCGTCAAATCGAAGCATCTCGTATTGCTATGACTCGTTTTATGAAACGTGGCGGTAAGGTTTGGATTAAAATCTTCCCTCATAAATCATACACTGCTAAAGCAATCGGTGTTCGTATGGGTTCTGGTAAAGGTGCTCCTGAAGGTTGGGTAAGTCCAGTTAAACGTGGCAAGATTCTTTTTGAAGTTGCCGGCGTTCCTGAAGATGTAGCTCGCGAAGCTCTTCGATTGGCATCACATAAATTGCCAATCAAAACAAAATTCGTAAAACGTGAAGAAATTGGTGGTGACTCAAATGAAAACTAAAGAAATTCGTGACTTGTCCACTACTGAAATTCAATCAAAAGAAAAAGAGTTAAAAGAAGAGTTATTCAACTTACGTTTCCAACTTGCAACGGGTCAATTAGAAAACACTGCTCGCATTCGTCAAGTACGTAAAGCAATTGCTCGTGTTAAAACTATCGTTCGCGAACGTGAATTAGCGTAAATTAACTTTTTAAGTTATAATAAAATCTTTTGAGAAGGAGGATTACACTCATATGTCAGAAAGTAATCAACGTAAAGTATACACTGGCCGTGTTGTTTCAGATAAGATGGACAAAACAATTACTGTAGTAGTTGAAGGTGTCAAAAAACATAAGTTATACGGCAAACGTGTGAAATACTCGAAAAAATTCAAAGCACATGATGAAAATAATACAGCTAAAGTTAACGATATCGTTCGTATTGAAGAAACTCGTCCGTTATCAGCTACTAAACGCTTCCGCATCGTTGAAATCGTGGAAACTGCTGTTGTTATCTAATCGCGTTAAATCAATCGTGCATATATCGCAAGTCGATGTTGCATAGAAGGAGGAATATCAGTGATTCAACAAGAAAGTAGAATGAAAGTCGCTGACAACTCTGGTGCTCGCGAAGTTTTAACAATTAAGGTACTTGGTGGATCTGGCCGCAAAACTGCTGGCATCGGTGATATCGTTGTAGCTACTGTTAAAAATGCAACACCAGGTGGCGTTGTCAAAAAAGGTGAAGTTGTTAAAGCTGTCATCGTTCGTACTAAGTCTGGCGCTCGTCGTCCTGACGGTTCTTACATCAAATTTGACGAAAACGCATGCGTTATCATCAAAGATGACAAGAGTCCTAAAGGAACTCGTATTTTCGGACCTGTTGCACGTGAATTACGTGAAAGCAACTTCATGAAAATCGTTTCTCTTGCTCCAGAAGTACTTTAAGAAATACATGCAACCCATTCCGAGTGAAAAAGGAGGTGCCTATAGATATGCATCTAAAAAAAGGTGATAAAGTTCAAGTATTAGCAGGAAAAGATAAAGGTAAACAAGGCGTTATCTTATCAATCATCGCTAAAAAAGATCGCGTCATTGTAGAAGGTATCAACATGATTAAAAAACATGCTAAACCATCGAATGATAACCCTCAAGGTGGTATTTTAAATATCGAAGCACCGATTCATATGTCAAACGTTGCTCTTCTTGACCCTAAATCTGGTAAACCAACTCGCGTTGGATACAAGATTGTTGGAGACGAAAAAGTACGTGTAGCTAAAAAATCAGGTGAAGTAATTAAATAATCTCTTTAAGAAAGGAGGACTACATTATAATGAGTCGCTTCAAAGACATTTATAAAAAAGACATTGCACCTGCGTTAGTAACTAAATTCGGATACGAATCAGTTATGCAAGTGCCTCAAGTAGATAAAATCGTTATCAACATGGGTGTTGGTGATGCAACTTCAAACGCTAAGTTATTAGACAAAGCTGTTGAAGAATTAACATTAATCGCAGGTCAAAAACCTGTTATTACTAAAGCTAAGAAATCTATCGCTGGTTTCCGTTTACGTGAAGGTGTTCCAATCGGAACTAAAGTTACTTTACGTGGCGAAAAAATGTACGAATTCCTTGATAAATTAGTATCTGTATCACTTCCTCGTGTACGTGATTTCCGTGGTGTTTCTAAAAAAGCATTTGACGGTCGCGGTAACTACACTTTAGGTGTTAAAGAACAATTAATTTTCCCGGAAATTAGTTTTGACTTAGTTGATAAAACTCGCGGAATGGATATCGTTATTGTTACAACTGCTAACACTGACGAAGAAGCTCGTGAATTATTAACTGGATTTGGATTCCCATTCCAAAAATAATAAACATTGCGTAGGCGATGTAAAATAAGGAGGCAACATTGTGGCTAAAAAATCAATGGTAGCTAAACAACAACGCACACCTAAACATGCGGTTCAAGCGTACACTCGCTGTGAACGTTGTGGTCGTCCGCACTCAGTTATCCGCAAATTTAAACTTTGCCGTATTTGTTTCCGTGAATTGGCTTACAAAGGTCAAATTCCTGGTGTTAAAAAAGCAAGCTGGTAAGTATTCAGTATTGGAAGGAGGTTAATTAAAAATGGTCATGACAGATCCAATTGCAGATTTCTTAACTCGTGTTCGTAACGCTAACATGGTTCGCCACGAGAGCTTAGAGGTTCCGGCTTCTAACGTCAAAAAAGAAATCGCTGACATTCTTAAACGCGAAGGTTTTATCCGTGAAGTTGAGTATATCGAAGATGACAAGCAAAATGTTATCCGCGTATTCTTAAAATATGGTGCTAACGACGAACGCGTTATTACAGGTTTAAAACGTATTTCTAAACCAGGTTTGCGTGTATATGCGAAAGCTGATGAAGTTCCTAAAGTATTAAACGGTTTAGGTATCGCTATCGTATCAACATCAAACGGTTTATTAACAGATAAAGAAGCACGTGCCAAACAAGTTGGCGGCGAAGTACTCGCTTACGTGTGGTAATAATTTAGAACATAAGGAGGTGCAAACATGTCACGTATTGGTAAAAAACCAGTCGTTATTCCAGCTGGCGTAACCGTTACTATCACTGATAACAATCACGTAACTGTAAAAGGTGCATTAGCAGAATTAACAAATCAATTTGACTCAAATCTTACTATCAAACAAGAAGGCGAAGAGATTACGATCGCTCGTTCTTCTGAAGATAAAAAAGTACGTGCTCTTCATGGTACAACTCGTGCGTTAATCGCGAACATGGTAGAGGGTGTATCTACAGGCTTTACAAAAGGCTTAGAACTTATTGGTGTTGGTTACCGTGCTCAAAAGCAAGGTACTAAACTAGTTCTTAACGTTGGATACTCTCACCCAGTTGAGTTTGAACCAGAAGCAGGTATTGAAGTTGAAGTTCCTGCCGCAACATCAGTAATCATCAAAGGTTCTGATAAAGAAAAAGTTGGCGCATTAGCTGCTAACATTCGTGCGGTACGTCCACCAGAGCCTTACAAAGGTAAAGGTATTCGTTACGTAGGCGAGTATGTTCGTCGTAAAGAAGGTAAAACTGGTAAATAATGCTGCCTAGCATTTTTACTAAGTCTATGAGAAAAAGAGGTGACTCATTGTGATTACGAAATTGGATAAAAACAAAACTCGTAAAAAACGTCATGGCCGCGTCCGTTCTAAAATTAGCGGAACTGCTGCATGTCCACGTTTAAACGTATTCCGTTCAAACACTAACATTTATGCTCAATTGATCGACGACGTTAATGGTGTAACTTTAGCTAGCGCATCTAACATCGAAAAAGATTTCGACGTTAAAGGCTCTAAAACTGAACTTGCTCAAGCTGTTGGTAAATTAGTAGCTGAACGTGGTGTTGCTAAAAACATCGAAAAAGTTGTCTTTGACCGTGGAGGTTACTTATATCACGGACGTGTTGCAGCATTAGCTGACGCAGCTCGTGAAAACGGTTTGAAATTCTAAAAAAGGAGGTAAATACATTCATGGCTTATATTGATCCAAACACATTAGGAGAATTGGAAGAACGCGTTGTTACTATCAACCGTGTTGCAAAAGTTGTAAAAGGTGGACGTCGTTTCCGTTTTACTGCTTTAGTAGTTGTCGGTGACCGTAATGGACACGTTGGTTTCGGTACTGGTAAAGCTCAAGAAGTTCCAGATGCAATTCGTAAAGCAGTTGAAGATGCTAAGAAAAACTTAGTTGTTCTTCCAATTGTTGGAAGTACTATTCCACACCGTGTACTCGGTAACTTTGGCGGCGGTTCTGTTCTTATGAAACCTGCAGCAGAAGGTTCTGGTGTAACAGCTGGTGGACCTGTACGTGCTATCCTTGAATTAGGTGGCGTTGCTGATGTATCTTCTAAATCTTTAGGTTCAAGCACTCCAATTAACATGGTACGTGCGACAATCGAAGGAATTAAAGAACTTAAAACAGCAGAAGACGTAGCTCGTTTACGTAACATCTCTGTTGAAGAATTATTAGGATAAGGAGGTACTACATTATGGCTGAAAAATTAGTAGTAACATTGAAACGCAGCTTAATCGGACGTCCTCAAGATCAACGTGATACTGTAAAAGCTTTAGGCTTAGGTAAAACTAACAGTACTGTTGAGAAAAACGATACTCCTGCGATTCGCGGCATGATCAACAAAGTGTCTCATTTAATTGAGGTCACTGAAAAATAATACAGTACTCCTTTAGGGGAGTGTTGTAAATTTTTTGTTAAAATATATAAGGAGGTGCAATATATAATGAAACTTCATGAATTAAAACCTTCTGAGGGATCTCGTAAAGTACGTCACCGTGTTGGACGTGGATCTTCATCAGGTATGGGTAAAACTTCTGGACGTGGACAAAAAGGTCAAAACTCTCGTTCAGGTGGTGGTGTTCGTTTAGGTTTTGAAGGTGGTCAAACTCCTTTATTCCGTCGTTTACCAAAACGTGGTTTTAACAATATCAACCGTAAAGATTACGCAGTTGTTAACGTTGAAACATTAAACCGTTTTGAAGATGGAACTGTAGTAACTCCTGCTTTATTAATTGAAACAGGCGTAATCAGTAAACAATTAAACGGAATTAAAGTGTTGTCGAACGGTACTTTATCTACTAAACTTACTGTTCAAGCACATAAATTTTCACAAGCTGCAAAAGAAGCTATCGAAGCAGCTGGTGGTAGTGTAGAGGTGATTTAATGTTTCAGACATTTATGAACTTCTTCAAAGTAAAAGACATTAGACGTAAAATTCTTTTTACTTTGGCATTATTGATCGTCTTTCGTATTGGGGCGCACATACCAATTCCTGGTGTTGATGCGTCACAATTAAAAGCGTTGAATACATCGCTAGTAGGTTTCTTGGACTTATTTGGTGGTGGCTCGCTATCCAACTTCTCAATTTTTGCTGTTGGTATTATGCCGTATATTACGGCGTCTATCATTGTGCAACTGTTGGAAATGGATGTCGTTCCAAAGTTTGCTGAATGGGCTAAACAAGGTGAAATGGGCCGTCGTAAGTTGAATCAATTTAAACGCTATTTAACGATTGCACTAGGCTTAGTACAATCTTTCGGTGTTTCATATGGTTTCAACAATATGACAGGCGCTACACTTGTTCCTAACGCTTCTGTCGGTCAATTCGCATTAATGGCTATCATCCTAACAACAGGAACTATGTTCTTGATGTGGATGGGTGAACAAATTACTGAAAAAGGTATCGGAAACGGTGTATCAATCATTATTATGGCTGGTATTATCGCAAACGTTCCTTCATCAGTTGGTCAATTGCTTACGACACAACTTGCTAAAACAGGCACACCGCTTTTCATCACTGTGATTGAAATGCTATTACTTGTTGTAGCTGTAATTGTTATCGTTGCGTTAGTTGTATTCGTGCAACAAGCGTCACGTAAAATTCCTGTTCATTATTCAAAACGTGCGTCTACTCCGACTGCCCCTCGTGGTGCTCAAGTATCGCATTTACCTTTGAAAGTGAACTCAGCAGGTGTTATTCCGGTTATCTTTGCTTCAGCGTTTATCATTACTCCTCAAACACTCTTGACCTTTGCGGATCAAGATAAAGGATGGGTACAAACATTAGGTAAAGTATTTAACCTTCAACAACCAGCAGGAATGGTATTATATGTTATCTTGATTCTTGCTTTCACATACTTCTATGCATTCATTCAAGTGAATCCAGAAAAAGTTGCTGAAAACTTACAAAAACAAGGTGGCTATGTGCCAACAATTCGTCCTGGTAAAGATACAGAAAAATATCTATCGTCAGTGCTTATGCGTTTGACATTCGTAGGTTCAATTTTCTTAGCAGCAATTGCAATCTTACCAACAATTGGAACACAGCTGTTTGGCTTACCTCAAGGCTTAGGCATTGGTGGAACATCACTACTTATCATGGTAGGGGTTGCGCTAGACACTATGAAACAATTAGAAGGACAACTTGTGAAACGTAACTATAGAGGATTTCTTAAGTAAGTGTTAAATGGGAGCAAGATTATTCTTCGCTTCCATCTGCCTTACCCTCAGAAAGATTTATAGACCTTTGCAAGGTAGCAACAATATTCGAAAAACAAAGCATGCTTTGGCTTTGAAGAATGGGAGAAAAACCAATATGAACTTAGTTTTAATGGGGCTTCCGGGTGCAGGAAAAGGCACGCAAGCTGAGCGCATTGTTGCTCAGTACCATATACCGCATATTTCAACTGGAGATATGTTCCGCGCTGCAATTAAGAACGGAACAGAGCTTGGTTTGAAAGCTAAAGCGTTTATGGATGAAGGAAATCTAGTACCTGATGAAGTAACGAACGGTATTGTTCGTGAACGTCTTGCACAAGATGATGCTAAAGAAGGCTTTTTGCTTGATGGTTTCCCAAGAACTGTCGCTCAAGCTGATGAATTAGAAAAAATCTTAAAAGATTTGAATCGTAGCTTAGACGCTGTCATCAATATTCAAGTTGATCAATCATTATTAATGGAACGCTTAACAGGTCGATGGATTTGCCCGACGTGTGGACGTACGTATCACGCGACTTACAACCCGCCGAAAACTGCTGGTGTTTGTGATGATGATAACGCAACATTGTATCAACGAGAAGATGATAAACCTGAAACAGTTGAAAATCGTTTGGCTGTTAATACGAAACAAACCCAACCATTGCTTGATTTTTATAACCAATTAGGTTATTTAAAAGAGATTGATGGTGGACGAGCGATAGATGAAGTCTTTAAGGATATTAATAAACTATTATCGAAATAGTTGTTAAAACGCCCGAAGTCTAGTATAATGGATAACTGGCAACGAATTGTTGAATTTTATTACTTTTATGTTGTAATGTGTTCAATTATACGTAGAAATAATGCGTCTTTTTCGTAAGATCCCGTTATTTTTAGAAGTGTCAAGTTGGTTAAGTAATAACTAAACTTCCGAACGGCGGATAAAGACGATTCCAAAGTTCAAGACAAAAAGGAGGTAACGAGGTAATGGCGAAAGAAGATGTAATTGAGGTTGAAGGTGTAATTAAAGAAACTTTACCGAACGCTATGTTTAAGGTTGAGTTAGAAAACGGTCATGCGGTACTTGCTACTATTTCAGGTAAGATTCGTATGCACTATATTCGTATTTTACCGGGGGACAAAGTAACTGTTGAACTTTCTCCGTACGATTTAACGCGCGGAAGAATAACATACCGTTTCAAATAATCTGAACTCCGGCATATTGAAGGAGGTATTCTACGATGAAAGTAAGACCATCCGTGAAACCGATCTGCGAAAAATGTAAAGTTATTCGCCGTAAGGGTAAAGTCATGGTAATTTGTGAAAATCCGAAACATAAACAAAGACAAGGTTAATAATTAGGGAGGTGCACATAAATGGCACGTATTGCTGGAGTGGATGTTCCACGTGAAAAACGCATCGTTATTTCATTGACATACGTATTCGGTATTGGTACGACTACTGCTCAAAAAGTTTTAGAAGAAGCAGGCGTTAACCCAAATACTCGTACTCGTGATTTAACAGAAGACGAATTAACTAAAATTCGTGAAGTTGTTGATACAGTTAAAACAGAAGGTGACTTACGTCGTGAGGTCGCATTAGACATCAAACGTTTACAAGAAATCGGTTCTTTCCGAGGAATTCGTCACCGTCGTGGTTTACCTGTTCGTGGTCAAAACACGAAAAACAACGCTCGTACTCGTAAAGGTCCATCGAAATCTATCGCTGGTAAGAAAAAATAATAATAAGCAAGGAGGTCAACTAACAAATGGCACGTAAAACAAACACTCGTAAACGTCGTGTGAAAAAGAATGTTGAATCTGGTATTGCACATATCCGTTCTACTTTCAATAACACTATCGTTACATTAACAGATATGCAAGGAAACGCTTTAGCTTGGTCAAGTTCAGGTTCATTAGGTTTCCGTGGTTCTAAAAAATCAACACCGTTTGCTGCTCAAATGGCTGCAGAAACTGCTGCTAAAGTAGGTATGGAACATGGTTTGAAAACATTGGAAGTAACAGTTAAAGGTCCTGGTTCAGGTCGTGAAGCTGCTATCCGTGCTTTACAAGCTGTTGGTCTTGAAGTAACTGCTATTAAAGATGTTACTCCAATTCCTCACAATGGTTGTCGACCACCAAAACGTCGTCGTGTATAATTAACAATTGAACATTGCTTTAATTACTAAATTATATTCAAATTGTAACAAGACGTTTATCATGGGAGGTATAATAAATGATCGAAATTGAAAAGCCGAAAATTGAAACGATTGAGATCAGTGAAGATAGCCGTTATGGGAAGTTCGTCATTGAACCACTAGAACGCGGTTATGGTATCACTTTAGGCAACTCCTTGCGTCGTATCCTTTTATCTTCATTACCAGGTGCAGCGGTTACTTCTATCCAAGCAGACACAGTTTTACATGAATTCTCAGCAATTGATGGTGTCGTTGAAGATGTAACACGTATTATCTTGAACTTGAAGAAACTTGCTTTGAAAATCTATTCTGATGATGAAAAAACATTAGAAATCGATGTTCAAGGACCAGGTGTGGTTACGGCAGCTGATATTAACTTTGATAGTGATGTTGAAATCTTAAATCCAGATTTACATATTGCAACTCTTAGTGAAAATGCACATTTCCATATGCGCTTGCATGCAAGTCGCGGTCGTGGATACCGTCCAGCTGATCAAAACAAACGCGAAGATATGCCAATTGGTGTTTTACCAATCGATTCTATCTTTACGCCAATTCTTAAAGCTAACTACCAAGTTGAAAATACTCGTGTAGGTCAAAATCCTGATTTTGACAAATTAACGTTTGACTTAACTACTGATGGAAGCATCGGCGTTAAAGAAGCGATTAGTTTAGCTGCTAAAATCTTAACGGAGCATTTGAACATCTTTGTTAACTTAACAGATGAAGCTCAAAATGCAGAAATTATGATTGAAAAAGAAGAGAGTAAAAAAGAAAAAGTGCTCGAAATGACAATCGAAGAACTCGATTTATCAGTTCGTTCATACAACTGTCTAAAACGTGCTGGTATTAATACTGTGCAAGAATTAGCAGATAAATCGGAAGAGGATATGATGAAAGTACGTAACCTTGGACGTAAATCACTTGAAGAAGTTAAGGTTAAATTAACTGATTTAGGATTAGGTCTTCGTAACGAAGATTAATTAAAGGAGGCAAAACACTAATGGGTTACCGTAAATTAGGCCGTACAAGCTCGCAACGTAAAGCTATGTTACGTGATTTAGCAACAGACTTAATTATCAACGAACGCATCGAAACTACTGAAGCTCGCGCTAAAGAACTTCGTAAACTTGTTGAAAAATTAATCACTGCTGGTAAACGTGGAGATTTAAGCGCTCGTCGTCGTGCAGCTGCAATCGTACGCCATGAAATCGTAGGTTATGTAGAAAAAGAAGTTACAGATAAAGAAGGAAACACAGTGACTAAGGAACGTCCAGTATATGCATTGCAAAAATTATTTGATGATGTAGCAGGTCGTTACACAGAACGTCAAGGTGGTTACACTCGTATCTATAAAAAAGGTCAACGTCGTGGCGATGGCGCACCAGTTGTCATTATTGAATTGGTAAAATAATACAAATTCGATCATTTATATGAAAACGTCTAAAGCATTGGCGTGTTATGATAAGGTGATTGATTTATTCATCATCTTGTCTAGCGCTGTTGTGCTTCTTAATTCTTTGCGGAGACTAAGGAGCACGGCTTTTTTTGTTTTTAAAATGTGAGAATATAATTTGGCTTTTGAAAATCGATCTATTCGATGGACAAAGGTCCTTTTTATATTTCCAGAAAAAAAGAGTGATTTGTTATCTTTTTTTTTATAAAGTTAACAAATCAGTCTTTTTTGCGTTGTTTTTTTTGATGAACGTGTTAGAATAACAGTTAATAATGACATTTTTTGATAGAGGAGAACTCAATGAACACAAAAGATATAGTAACTTTGGAGAACATTTCGTTTTATTATGATACAGAACCAGAGAAACAAGTGTTACATGATGTTTCACTTCAAGTTAAACATGGTGAGTGGTTAGCGATTGTGGGGCATAATGGATCTGGTAAATCGACAATGGCAAAAATTATCAATGGACTTTTGTTTGCGCAGTCAGGTAATGTGACGATTGCTGGCTATGATATGACCGAAGAAAACATTTGGGACATTCGCCGTCAAGTGGGAATGGTTTTTCAAAACCCTGATAATCAATTTGTCGGAGCTACTGTTCAGGATGATGTTGCTTTCGGATTAGAGAATAATGGTATCGCTCAAGTCGAGATGGTGGAACGGGTTGCTCAAGCGCTCGCTGACGTCGGTATGACAGGTTTTGAAACATATGAACCTATTCGCCTGTCTGGGGGTCAAAAACAGCGTGTAGCGATAGCTGGAGTGGTTGCATTGCGCCCTCAGCTCATTATCTTAGATGAAGCGACATCTATGCTTGACCCTGAAGGTCGAGAAAGTGTATTAGCAACGATTAAGCGTC
Source organism: Brochothrix sp. (assembly GCF_017549435.1). NCBI lineage: Bacteria > Bacillati > Bacillota > Bacilli > Caryophanales > Listeriaceae > Brochothrix > Brochothrix sp. The sequence goes on along the minus strand of NZ_JAFYUW010000057.1, from coordinate 5,227 downwards.
TAAAAGAGCAACATGATTTAACAGTTATCTCAATCACACATGATTTGGAAGAAGCGAGTTTAGCGGACCGTATGATTGTGATGAATAAAGGCGAGTATATGATGGAAGGTCATCCCTCAGCTATTTTTAAAGAAACAGAAAAATTACAAGCAATTGGATTAGATGTCCCATTTGTTAATCAATTGCAAAACGATCTAAGTAGACAAGGCTTCGTTTTCGAAGATGTTTATTTTTCGGAAGGAGAATTAGTGAACGCCTTATGCCAATTACGTTTGAAAAAGTAGGATACACGTACCAAGTCGGTGGTCCGTTTGAGAAAACAGCATTGACAGACATTTCTTTTTCTGTGGAAGACGGGACTTATACGGCGATTGTCGGTCATACTGGTTCTGGTAAATCAACTCTGTTACAACATCTAAATGTGATATTGCAACCAACTGCGGGGAAAGTTATTTTTGATTCACGTGAAATTATTGCGGGTCAAAAATATAAAAACTTAAAAGAAATTCGTCAAAAAATTGGTGTTGTTTTTCAGTTTCCAGAAGCACAATTATTTGAAGAAACAGTTGTGAAAGATATCATGTTTGGACCAATGAACTTTGGTGTATCAAAAGAAGATGCGAAAAAACGTGCAGAAAGCTTATTGCCAATCGTTGGCTTGCCAGAAAGTATTAAAGAAAGTTCGCCGTTTGAATTATCAGGCGGACAAATGCGTCGTGTTGCGATTGCAGGAGTGTTGGCGATGGAACCTGACATCTTAGTCCTAGATGAGCCAACTGCTGGCTTAGACCCGCGTGGACGTCGTGAAATGATGGATCTTTTTAATCGTTTACACAAGGAACAGAACATTACGATTATTTTGGTCACACATAATATGGATGATGTGGCAGAATTTGCCGATAAGATGATTGTGTTACAAGCTGGTAAAGTGAGTGCTGTTGGCGAACCGCGTGCATTGTTTGCAGAAGATGAGCGCATGCATGGTTTGGCAATTGGACAACCGAGTGCACTCGTTGTACAACGTCAAATTGAAGCACAAACAGCTGAAAAATGGCCGGTGACCTGTTTAACACGGGCAGAATTAGTGGCGTATTTAACGACTGATTGGCGAGGGGGACAAAACGATGAATAATATGATTTTGGGTCGTTTTATTCCGGGGAACTCGTGGCTACACCGCATTGATGCGCGTGCAAAATTAATGGCGGTTATGTATTTTATTATCATGGTCTTTTTTGCGAATAACATCTGGACGTATGCTTTATCCTTCGTTTTGGTATTAGCGCTCTTATACATTTCGAAAGTACCGTTTTTGTTCTTTATCAAAGGATTACGCCCGATATTGTTTCTTATTTTGCTTACCGTTATTTTACAACTATTTTTCACAAAAGATGGGAATGTGCTGTGGCATATTGGGCCGTTGTATATCACTGATTTTGGTATTCGTAACGCGATATTTATTGCGCTGCGTTTTGTGCTCATTATCTTTATGACAACACTCTTATCCTTAACAACAAGCCCAATCGAATTAACAGATGCGATTGAAGCGTTATTAAATCCTTTACGAAAAATCAAATTCCCTGTGCACGAGATGGCATTAATGCTGAGTATCGCATTACGTTTTATCCCCACGTTGATGGATGAAGCTGAAAAAATAATGATGGCTCAAAAATCTCGTGGTGTTGAATTTAACAGTGGCTCTCTTCTGGCACGTGTAAAAGCAATTATTCCGTTATTGATACCGCTCTTTATCAGCGCTTTTAAACGCGCGGAAGATTTAGCAATTGCGATGGAAGCTCGTGGTTACCATGGCGGAGAAGGGCGCACAAAGTACCGCATTTTAAAATGGGAAGCACGTGATACACTACTGATACTAATTATGGTGTGTTACACAATAGCACTCTTTATGTTGCGAGGAGGTTAGTATATGACACGTTATAAAGCAGTGATTCAGTATGATGGTTCAGGCTTTTTAGGCTATCAAATTCAAGCAACAGGTCGGACAGTTCAAGAAGAAATTCAAAAGGCATTAACAAAAATGCATAAAGGGCAAAAGACGGTGGTCAATGCATCAGGCCGCACCGATACAGGTGTTCATGCAAAAGGCCAAGTGATCCATTGGGATTCACCCTTCAGTATTCCTGTTGAAGGGTATTATCGTGGATTGGAGACGTTGACACCAGATGATATTGCAATTGTGTCAGTTGAAGAAGTCGCGGCTGATTTTCATGCGCGTTACGATGTTAGTGGTAAGGAATACCGTTATTTTGTGAAACGTTCACCACAACATGATCCTTTTTCCCGTCATTATGCATTGCGCTATCCATTTGATTTGGATGAGTCATTAATGAATCAAGCTGCACGTATTTTGGAAGGGGAACATGACTTTACAAGTTTTTGTTCTGCTCGAACAGATCGTGAAAGTAAGGTCCGTAATCTCTACGCAATTAAAATAATGCCCACAGAAGATGGTTGGATTTTCTCTTTCTCAGGCAGTGGTTTTTTATATAATATGGTGCGTATTTTAGTCGGTGCGTTACTGTACGTTGGGCAAAAAAAATTAACACCTGCGGAAATTAAAGTTGCGCTCGATAAAAAAGATCGAACTGCTTTAGTGAGTAGGACTGCACCACCACAGGCGTTATATTTATGGGAAGTTTTTTATGAGAAGGATAATAAAAAATAATAATGTGATGCTTGACTTAAGAGGTGAAACATTGTAGTATTGAATATGGTATTGTTTACCCCATGATAAGCCCCGGAAACTTATTATGCTTATATAACAATGACAGAGTTTTTAAATAAAAAAAAAGAATGAATTTATCATTTAGGAGGCAAAACAAATGCGCACAACATATATGGCAAAATCAGGCGAAGTACAACGTGACTGGTATGTCGTAGATGCAACTGACGTTCCACTTGGTCGTTTATCAAGTGAAGTCGCTGCAATCTTACGCGGTAAAAACAAACCAACTTTCACACCACACATCGATACTGGTGACTTCGTTATCATTATCAACGCTGAAAAAATCGCTTTAACAGGTAACAAAGCTGATGGGAAAATTTACTACCGTCACTCTGGTTACGCAGGTGGTTTAAAATCAATTACTGCTGGTGAACTTCGTACAAACCGTCCTGACCGTTTGTTAGAATTATCAATCAAAGGTATGTTACCAAAAACAACTTTAGGCCGTAAACAATTTACAAAATTGAACGTGTACGCTGGTACTGAACATCCACATGCTGCTCAATCACCAGTTGAATACAAAGTACGCGGATAATAGGAGGAGAAAAATAATATGACACAAGTACAATATTATGGAACTGGTCGTCGTAAAAGCTCTGTTGCCCGTGTTCGTTTAGTTCCTGGCGATGGTACAATTACAATCAATGGCCGCGATGTAGAAAACTACATCCCATTCGAAGTTTTACGTTCAGTTATCAAACAACCTTTAACTCTTACTGAAACTGTAGGTAACTACAATGTTTTCGTAAACGTTGATGGTGGTGGATACACTGGTCAAGCAGGAGCTATCCGTCACGGTGTTGCTCGTGCGTTATTACAAGTAGATCCTGAATACCGTTCAACTCTTAAACAAGCTGGTCTCTTAACTCGTGACCCTCGTATGAAAGAACGTAAAAAACCAGGTCTTAAAGGTGCACGTCGTGCTCCTCAATTCTCAAAACGTTAATAACAACTTTTGGATGTTTCGCACAATTTTGTTGCGAAGCATCTTTTTTATTTAGATAAGTAGAAATGAATTTTATTTATTGTAAAAAACATTCGAAATAAAGGTGGTATGGAAGATGGATAAACAGGCAAAAGAGAAATTATTAGAGTTGATTAAAAAGAAAAAAACCGGTGGCGGTAGATCGAAAAAGATGGCTGCACCAAAGAATGATGTGAAGAATATGCGTAGTGGTCCACATATTTTTAATAAGTAGGAGAAGTTTTGAAGCATCGGCTATTGGCGGGTGCTTTTTTTTAATTGGAGTCAGTGTTAAATAACGTTGTTTTCCAAAAAAAGTAAAATAAGTCATTTTTGCAGCTGCCTTTTTTGGTAGCTGTTTATTTTTAGTCGTTTTTTACGTGAGGGAAGTTGCTGCGGTGACTTAATTTTTCAGTGATTTTAAAAATGTCGCTATTTTTTGCGGAAAATAACCATCAGTAAAATTTAACCAACACCGTAAATGATAGAGGCCTTGTTTATGTGGAAAAATGTAAACTAGCCCGAAAATGATAACTTTGTTAAACTAAGAGCAGTTAATTTTTAAGGGGGCATAAAAATGGATGTAAAAGAATTTCAACAATGGGTGAGTGATTATTACGAAAAACGTGGTTGGTCGGAGCTAGATATCTTTGTTCGCATTGGTTTTTTAGCAGAAGAAACAGGTGAAGTTGCGCGTGCGATTCGAGCATTAGAAATTGGTCGTGACCGGCCGGACGAGATTGTTACATCTGTGGAGCAAAATAAAGCTAACTTAGTTGAGGAATTGGGCGATGTTTTGGGTAATGTAATCGTCATTGCAAATAAATATAATATTTCATTAGAAGAGGTATTTAGCTCTCATAAAGAAAAATTGGCTAAACGTTATGCCAAAGAAGAATAATGGGCTCGCGTTTATTAAATGAGTAGGAGGTGAGAGCGTGTCATTATTAAAAACACATTTTGGTGTTTACGCCGTTTTTTTTCAAGAAGATAAATTGTTATGTATCAATAAAGCAACTGGACCTTATCGATATCGTTATGATCTACCTGGCGGCAGTCAAAAAAGTGGTGAAAGTTTAATTGAAACATTAGCACGTGAAGTTCTGGAAGAAACAGGTTATGAAGTAATTACGAATGAGAACAATCGTTGTTATGACGTATTTGTAAAAGAAGAAGGAACGGCTCTAACGGTTCATCACATGTTTGTACTATTTGATATAAAAGCTGAAGCCATTCATGATAAAATTGCACAATTACAATGTGAAATTAATGATTCTGCTGGTTTTGAATGGGTCGGACTTAATAAGTTAAATAGCAACAATGCGTCGCCACTTGTACTTAAAGTGCTACAAGAACAAAAAAATGATAAAACAACGAATATAAATGAAGCTGTGCATTATGAAGCGTGGGAAGTTAAAGCTGATAATTGCTAAAGTTATAAAATAGATGTCCACAACTTATACAGTGGAAGTGCATAAGTTTTCTGTGAAAGAGTTATCCACATGTGGATAACTCTTTT
>NZ_JAFYUW010000056.1:0-2801 GCF_017549435.1 Brochothrix sp. | reverse complement strand
TCATCTTTCAAGTGGAAATTGAATAAATCGGTTAAAGTGACAGGTAACTGATCCATAAAAAGTGGTTCTATCTCCAATAAATTTTTGTGTAAATCAGTGTATTTTTGCATGAATAAAATAGTAAATACCTGACCTTGTTTATTGATAATATCTCCTTGTTCTCTTACAAAATCGGGAATAATACCATCTTTAAAGGCAATTTGAATTTTTGTCGCTTCTGAACGTAATGATTCGAGATGATACGTTTTTTCGATTTTTTTATTTTTGATAAGATGTACATAATCTGCGATGGGCGCTAAGTCATCGAGACGGTGTGAAGATAATACAATCCCGAGTTGACGATCAGATACTTCTGCCATTAAGGCACTCATAATTTTCTTTTGTACAATAATATCTAAACCTTCCATCGGCTCATCAAGCAACAGATATTGAGCACCAATCGACAACGATAGAATAATACCAAACAACGCACTCATACCTTTCGAGTAAGTCCCGAGTTTAGCGTTGATAGGGAGATTGAATGCTAACATTAAATCTGTAAATTTTTCATCGTTGAAATGCGTGTAATTTTTACTGTAAAATTTCTGAATCGTTTTAAGTTTATAACCTTCCCATGCTTTAAATTCGTCAGGTAATAAAAAGAGCTGTTCCTTTAATTCAGGATGCTGTGCCAATGATTTGCCATGAATCAGTACTTCTCCTTGGTCTGGCGTGTAGAGTCCCATGATGGTGCGGAATAAGCTTGTTTTACCAATTCCATTACGACCGACTATACCAATAATTTCTCCAGGGTTGACGTTGAACGTTATATCTGAAAAAAGTTCGCGGTTATTAAGTTGTTTAGAAAGATGATTAATTTGCATTATCATTCGCTCCTTTCAGTTTAGTATAGATATCGTCTATCCATTGGTGCATGGTTTCGACTTGAATCCCACTATAAATGAAGTCTATTAAAGTATTTTCTAAGCGTTTTTTTTCGGCAACTTCGTCAATTGTGATTACAGTATTAAGCGAATGCTCAGCAATAAAAGCACCTTTTCCTTTCATCGTGACAATCACTTGTTGGCGTTCAAGTTCTTGATACGCCTTGCTGACAGTATTGGGATTGATGCCTACTAAGCCAGCATATTCTCTAATAGAAGGAATTTTGTCACCGGGAACCAGTAAGCCACGGACAACATACTCTTTTATTTTTTTAATGATTTGTTCAAATAATGGTGCGTTATTTTTATAGTCTAATTGATACAATTGTCAACATCTCCTTTCACATAAAATGTGAACTTAGTGAACTAATGTAAATAGTACACTCAAAAGGGTGTTTTGTCAATGTATCATAAGAATAAGAGAGCGCAATTCCAACTTTTTATAGACGTATAATAAAAATGAGATAAAGGAAAAAAGCGAGATATACTATCTGAAAACCAGCAAAGCTATATAGCGTTATTCTCAAATGTCGTGTCGTTGTTTTTGAGATTAACCAAAAAATAATAGCCAATGTTCCAGTCATAAACAGAATGATTAACAAAACAAACACGACAGTAAACAAGGAGCGACTAAACTCTCGACCAACTAAAACTAAAGGTATGGACACTAGCATTGTTACGGTCGATAAAATTAAGAACAGGTAATGCCAAAGATATTTAATCATTGCCAACACCTCCCTGATTTGTTTCTGGAAGCGTGAAAGTTAGCTTCTTTTTAGACGCATCATACAGTAAGGTTTTATGTGTATCGTCAGAAAAATAAATGTCTTTATTTGTCCAATCAAACCCGTGTTTTTTATCTTTTTCGAGTGTTAATAGCACATGATTTTCTGCACGAGGGACACGTGTTCGATGCATGAAAATAGTAATGGTTTTTTCTGTTGTTTGAAAACTCCAATTACCTTGATAACTAGCAAAAAAAGGAATCAAATCACCATAAATGTATAACGTATCGTCTTTTGTGTGGGTACTTTCGAAATGGCTGTTAAGGAAATTAACATCGGTTGTTTTCATTGTGACAGATAAATTTAGAAAAGCATAACTTGCACAGAGCATAACGAGTAATCCCACAAATGAATAACAATAAAGTAAAAAGAACCCAATATATTTTTTGTAGTGACTTTGTTTGATGATATGTGATTGCAAATTTGTATCCTCCTTTAATAAAGTATCGATAGAGATATTGAACAGTTGACTGATAGCGAGTAATTTTTCTAAATCGGGATAACTTTTACCGCATTCCCATTTTGAAAGAACTTGACGTGAAATGAATAATTTTTGAGCAGTGTTTTCCTGTGTTAAATTCATAGCGAGACGTAATGTTTTTATTTTTTCTCCAAGTTGCATTTGTACAACCTCCTCTGTTTCCAATATAGTTTCTTTTGATAAAGAAGTTAAGCAACAAGTTGTTGCATGTTGATAATATAGGCTTTTTAGCATAAAAAAAGTTACCTCAATTAAGAAGTAACCTTTTCAAAGAATAATACGAGTTCATTATCATTATCAAATACTCTTTTTAGAGAAGCGTTGTTTAAAATAATTTCGCCCTTCGACAAGACGAGTAACCATCATTGCACTGACAGTATTTCCCGAGGAATTAAGCAGCGTCGCAGGCATATCAATAATAGTGCTAATAACGATGATAAGTGGCACGGCTTCAAGTGGAAAACCGAGAATCGTAACAATTAGGACTTCAGCGATCATACCGCCGCCTGGTATTGCGCCCATGACAGCTCCTACTAAAAAGGCACAAAGGATAATCGTAATCATATTGTCAATTCCAGTAATATCACGATTAAAGACACCGTACAAAAAGGC
>NZ_JAFYUW010000055.1:0-8690 GCF_017549435.1 Brochothrix sp. | reverse complement strand
TAGAATTAGAACGTGATATTCGTAAAGTTCCAAATGCCAAAGAAGCCAAATTAACATATGCAACAGAAACACTGGTGTTACCAGAAAATGTTGATTTAGATCAGGTCTCTAAAGTTTTGGCACGTGAAGGTGCAGCGTTTGCAGAAATACCAAACAACCACTCAGATCATGACCATGGACACGACCACGACCACGATCATTCTGCTGGGAGTCATAAGAAAGAATTAACGCTATTGGCAGTATCAGCTGTTTTATTTGCTGCTGTTATGATGATGGAAGCTAATCTTCCGCGTTGGGCAGAGTTAATCCTCTACTTAATAGCGGCCAGTATTAGTGGTTATACAACCTTTTTAAGAGGGTTGCGTAATCTATTCCGTTTCCGTTTTACAATCGATACATTAATGACTATTGCAATGATTGGTGCTTTCTTAATTGGTGAATGGCGCGAAGGAGCAATGGTAGCGATTTTATTCGGTTTAAACGAATACTTAGAAGGTTACGGTATGCGTCGTGCACAACAGTCAATGAAGAGTTTATTGTCGTTGGCACCAGAAACAGCGACACTGATTATTGACGGTAAAGAGCGCGAAGTTGGTATTGAAAACTTAGCAGTTGGCGATAAAGTTATTGTTAAAGCGGGTGAAAAAATCCCATCTGATGCCCGTGTTTATTCAGGCAGTAGCAACGTCAATGAAGCTGCAATTACAGGAGAAGCTGTTCCAGTTAAGAAACGGGAGGGCGACGATGTTTTTGGTGGCGCAGTTAATCAAGATGGTACGTTGATATTAAGCATTACAAAGGTATACAAAGAATCATCGATGGCGAAAATTTTTGCTCTAGTAGAAGAAGCTCAAAGTCAACAAACGCCGTTAGAGTTGGCGATTGATAAGTTCGCTCGTTTTTATACCCCGGTCATTTTAGTATTAGCGATGCTCGTGATGTTAGTACCCGGTGCAATTACAGGTGATTGGAATCTATGGGTCTACCAAGGGTTAGCAATTTTAATTATTGGTTGTCCTTGTGCACTGGTTTTATCATCACCTATTGCTCTAATGGCTGGTTTAACACGTAGTGCAAAAATTGGCGTGCTCGTTAAAAGCGGCGTGTTCCTTGAACAACTTGCGAAGTTAGATGAAGTGGTAATGGATAAAACAGGGACATTGACTAAAGGTGAATTAAGCGTGGTATCAACATGGTTAGCGCCGGCTGATCCAACGATTAATGTCTTTGAAATTGTTCGTAAAATGGAAGGTGAATCACATCATCCACTTGCATTAGCGCTTATTACAGAAGCCGAAAAACAGGGTGCCAACAATACCTTAGCAGATGGTTCTGTTAGAACAATCGCGGGTAAAGGCCTTGAAATGACAACTGAAAACACAAGTTATTTCTTGGGAAATAATCGTTTATTTGAAGAAGCAACGTGGTCTATCGATGCAAAACATGCGTATGATTTAATGCTTAAAGAAGGCATGACCGTTGCTATATTGGGTACAAAAACAGACATTCTTGCTATTTTCGGTATTCGTGATCAATTGCGTGAGGAAGCAAAAGAAACAGTGGCTGCACTTAAACGCAGTGGTGTTAAACAAGTGACAATGCTCACAGGAGATAATGCAGAGAGTGCGCAATTGATGGCAGAAAAAGCAGGGCTTGATCAGTTTAAAGCTAATCTATTACCAGAAGATAAAGTGGCTTATATTAAAGAAGCAAAAGAAAAACGTTTAGTGGCCATGGTGGGTGATGGTATCAATGATTCACCTGCTTTAGCAACTGCACAAGTTGGGATTGCGATGGGTCAAGGGAGCGATTCAGCAATTGAAGTTGCAGATGTCGTCTTAATGCAGAGTCATTTAAAACGTTTACCATTTGTTGTTGATATTGGACACAAAGTACAACGTGTCATTCATTGGAACATTGGTATTGCGTTAGGATTGAAAATCATCGCGCTATTATTGACGATTCCAGGCTGGCTCACATTGTGGTTTGCTATCTTATCAGATATGGGAGCAACAGTGCTAGTAACGTTGATAAGTCTCACGCTTTTAATTCCAAGTAAAGCCGAAAAAGAATTGTTGGTTGGAAAGAAAGTTGAAGAGTAATAAGTTAAGCTAAGTACCATAAATTAAAACCACCTTTAAAGAGGTGGTTTTTTTACGATGACTAAAGTGGGCAAAAAGACCTGTTTTATGATATGATTACGAGAAATAGAAAAGACTGAAGGATGTGAAAATATGGGAATTCATCACTTTTTTGGTAGCTTATCCGATTTAGAATTAATCGTACGTTGCCCAGGTAAATTTAAATATCAACCACATAATGTGGCAGCACATAGTTTTAAGGTGGCTCAAATTGCACAATTTTTAGGCGTTGTAGAAGAACAATCCGGCCAAACGATTGATTGGCGTTCGCTCTATGAGAAATCATTAAATCATGATTATTCAGAATTGTTTATTGGTGATATTAAAACACCTGTAAAATATGCATCTGTAGAACTTCGCGAAATGTTAAGTGATGTTGAACATAGTATGACTCAAAATTTTATTAGCAAAGAAATTCCTGAGCGTTTTCAAGCTGATTTTGCACGTTTTTTTAAAGAAGGTAAAGATGAAACGTTAGAAGGTCAAATTTTAGCTGTCGCAGATAAAGTTGATTTACTTTACGAATCTTATGCTGAAATTCAACAAGGCAATAGTGAACCGCTTTTCTTTGAAATTTATGCTGAAGCATTGGAAACAATCATCAAATACCGTCATTTAGCTTCTGTTACTTATTTTATTGAAGAAATCTTGCCAGATGTATTAAAACAAAATGATGCCAGCGCAAGTCATCTTGCAACCACTACACAAGCGTTGTTGAAAGAAGCGACACGCAAATGAGTTTAGATGTCTTTTTATCGGCACTATTGTTGCCGATGTTAATGGTTATCGTATTAACAAAAGTAACATATAGTCGCATTATGGCAGTTGTTTTAACTGTTATTCTGATTATGACGAGTGCTTTTTTAGGGTATACAAATAGCCTAGCAATAATCATAGTAGATGCTTTTTCTATTACAGTCGGTTTAATAATTGTGAATTACTTTAAAAAGAAGAATGAGGAAGGAAAAGAGCAATAAACACGATTGTTGTTCTTTTTCTTGTCGTCTTTAAAAAACCTTTAATAAAAGTAATCGTACTTTTTAAAAAATCTGATAGCGTTTTTAACGCTATTCTTTTTTTTCTTAAAAAGCGAACGTATTTTCGCTTTTTGGTGTTTTTTCTGCTAAAATCAGAGTATGAATATATTAAAAGGAGCGTAAATAATGGGTAACGAGACATTTAAATTAGAATCACCGTATCAACCTGCGGGTGATCAACCACGAGCAATTGAAAAATTAGTGAAAAACCTGAAAAATGGCGTTAAACAGCAAACTTTGTTAGGCGCAACAGGAACAGGGAAAACATTTACTGTCTCGAATGTGATTCGAGATTTAAATAAGCCGACCCTTGTCATCGCTCACAATAAAACGTTAGCAGGGCAACTTTATAGTGAGTTCAAGGAGTTCTTTCCGGAAAACGCTGTGGAGTATTTTGTTAGTTATTATGATTTTTTTCAACCAGAAGCCTATGTGCCATCAAAAGATCTTTATATTGAAAAAGATTCGAGTGTGAATGACGAAATTGATCAACTGCGACATTCTGCTACCGCCTCATTACTAGAGCGTCGCGATACAATTGTTATTGCCAGTGTATCTTGTATCTATGGTTTAGGTGATCCAAAATCTTATTTTGATCGTCTGATTTCTTTACGTGAAGGGATGGAAATTGAACGCAATACATTATTGCGTCGTTTGGTCGACATTCAATTTGAACGTAACGACATTGATTTTCAACGCGGGCGTTTTCGTGTGCGCGGGGATGTTGTGGAAATTTTCCCAGCTTCACGTAGTGAACGTTGTTTGCGTATTGAATTTTTTGGCGATGAAATCGAACGAATTCGTGAAATGGATGCCTTAACAGGCGAAATAATCGCTGACCGTGAGCATGTAACGATTTTCCCTGCGACTCACTTTGTGACAGCACCTGAAAAAATGGAAGTAGCGATGCAAAATATCCGTGTTGAGTTGGCTGAACAGCTCAAATACTTTCGTGATGAAGGGAAGTTAATTGAAGCGCAACGTTTGGAACAGCGCACAAACTATGATTTAGAAATGTTGGAAGAAATTGGTTATTGTTCAGGAGTGGAAAACTATTCACGACAAATTGAATTACGCCCGCCAGGTTCAACACCTCATACATTGATTGATTACTTTCCAGATGATTTCCAAATTATTATCGATGAATCGCATGTGACAATGCCGCAAATTAGAGGGATGTTTAATGGGGATCAAGCGCGTAAACAAATGCTTGTCGATTATGGCTTCCGTTTACCATCAGCACTTGATAACCGCCCGTTACGCTTGGAAGAATTCGAAGAACACGTCAATCAAATTACTTATATTTCAGCAACACCAGGTCCTTATGAATTGGAACAAAATCCGGATGTTATTGAACAAATTATTCGTCCGACAGGTTTGCTTGATCCCGAAGTTGAAATCCGTCCAATTGATGGTCAAATTGACGATCTTATTGGTGAAATTAATAAGCGGATTGAAGTGGACGAACGGGTATTAATTACAACTTTGACAAAACGAATGTCGGAAGATTTAACAGATTATCTCAAAGAGTTAGGCATTAAAGTGCAGTACCTCCATTCAGAGGTGAAGACGATTGAACGTTTAGAAATATTACAAGATTTACGTCGTGGTAAGTTTGATGTGTTAGTTGGAATTAACTTGTTAAGAGAGGGAATTGATATTCCAGAAGTTTCTCTTGTTGCCATTTTAGATGCCGATAAGGAAGGTTTCTTACGTTCTGAGCGCTCACTTATTCAAACGATGGGACGCGCGGCTCGTAATGCCAACGGTCACGTGTTAATGTATGCGAATCGTATTACTGATTCGATGCAAAAAGCATTGGATGAAACGGAACGTCGTCGTATTATTCAAAAAGCTTATAATGAAGAACATGGTATTACACCAACGACGATTAAGAAAGCGATTCACGAAGTTGTTTCTGCGGGTAATACGGATGTCGTTGAAGAGGTTGAAGAAGTAATCGATACACGTACAATCGCGGAATTAGAAGATGACATGAAAGAGGCAGCCCGTATGCTCGATTTTGAAACGGCTGCAGCGATTCGTGATAAAATATTAGCACTCAAAACAAGTGATGAAGAAGAGTAGGGAGGCCATACGAAATGGTGAGAAAAAATGAAATCAGTGTGCAAGGCGCACGCGTTAATAACTTAAAGAATATCGATGTGGTAATTCCGCGCGATAAATTAGTAGTGATCACTGGGCTATCAGGCTCTGGTAAATCATCGTTAGCATTTGACACGCTATACGCTGAGGGACAACGTCGTTATGTTGAATCATTGTCGGCATACGCACGTCAATTTTTAGGTCAAATGGATAAACCTGATGTGGATACAATCGAAGGCTTATCGCCTGCGATTTCAATCGATCAAAAAACGACGAGCCATAATCCGCGTTCAACAGTCGGGACAGTAACTGAAATTAATGATTATTTACGTTTGCTTTATGCACGTGTCGGCCATCCTATTTGTCCAAATCACAATATCGAAATTAAAGCGCAAACGATTGAGAAAATGGTTGAACGTATTATGGCTTTGCCAGAACGCTCACGTATTCAAATATTATCACCGCTTGTTCGTGGAAAAAAAGGTGAACATAAAAAGCTCTTACAAGATATCAAAAAAGAAGGTTATGTTCGTGTCCGTGTTGATGGGGAGCTTTATGATGTCTCAGATGAGATTACGTTGGAAAAAAATAAAAAACATAATATTGATATTATTATTGACCGTATTGTTGTAAAAGAAGGCATCGAAACACGTTTGTCAGATTCATTGGAAGCCGCTTTACGTTTAGCAGATGGTTATGCAGTCATTGATGTCGCTGAGAGTGAGGAACTACTCTTTAGTGAACATTATGCGTGTCCTTATTGTGGTTTTAACGTTGGGGAACTTGAACCTAGACTGTTTTCTTTCAATGCACCATACGGATCATGTGAAACATGTGATGGGTTAGGAAGAACATTAAAAGCGGATATCGAGTTAGTGATACCTGATATGCAGAAAACACTTAATGAAGGTGCGTTTGTCGCATGGAATCCAATCAGTTCAAAATATTACCCACAAATGTTAGCAAGTGCGTGTCACGATTTTAATATCGATATGGATACACCGTTTGCGGACTTAAGTGCGGATGATCAACAGCTGTTATTAAACGGTTCTGGTGAGCGCTTATTCCATTTTCATTACACCAACGATTTTGGGAATACCAAAGATGTTGATATTCCGTTTGAAGGTGTGATGACAAATATTGAGCGTCGTTACAAAGAAACAAATTCTGATTTTGTGCGTGATACAATGATGGGTTATATGGCAGAACAACCGTGTAAAGCGTGTTCTGGTTACCGTCTTAATGAAAAAGCGCGTTCAGTTAAAATTGCAGGACGCCATATTGGTGAAATTTGTGAATTGGCAATTGTTGATTCGGTTAAATGGGTTGAAGCACTTACTTTAGGTGCACAAGACGCTCAAATAGCAGAACCCATCGTTAAAGAAATTTGTAACCGTTTAGGTTTTCTTGATAACGTCGGTTTGGAGTACTTAACTTTAGCGCGTACAGCAGGAACATTATCAGGTGGGGAAGCCCAACGTATTCGTTTGGCAACTCAAATCGGTTCAAAATTGACAGGTGTTCTTTATATCTTAGATGAGCCTTCTATCGGGTTACATCAGCGTGATAACGCGCGTTTGATTGATGCATTGAAAGAAATGCGTGACATCGGAAACACATTAATTGTCGTTGAACATGATGAAGATACGATGATGGCTGCCGATTATTTAATTGATGTTGGCCCTGGTGCGGGTGAACATGGTGGTGAAATTGTTGCTGCTGGAACGCCAGAAAAAGTCATGAAGAACCGCAAGTCATTAACCGGGCAATATTTAAACGGTAAAAAGTTTATTACAGTTCCAACAGAAAGACGTAAAGGTAACGGTAACTTCTTAAAAGTAACTGGGGCAACAGAAAACAATTTGAAGAATATTGATTTTACAGTCCCATTAAATACCTTTACAACAGTAACCGGTGTCTCGGGTTCTGGTAAAAGTACCATTGTGAATGAGATTGTGCGTAAAGCATTATCGCGACATGTCAATCGTGCGAATGTTAAACCTGGTAAACATAAAAAGATCACAGGTATGGAACACATTGAGAAAATAATTGATATTAATCAATCGCCTATTGGTCGAACACCACGTTCGAACCCAGCGACGTATACAGGTGTATTTGATGACATTCGTGATTTATTCACTGCGACAAATGAAGCGAAAGTACGTGGCTATAAAAAAGGTCGTTTTAGTTTTAATGTGAAAGGTGGTCGCTGTGAAGCTTGTCGTGGCGATGGTATTATTAAAATTGAGATGCATTTCTTGCCAGATGTGTATGTCCCTTGTGAAGTTTGTCACGGTAAACGTTACAACAGTGAGACGCTCGATATTCATTATCGTGGTAAAAATATTAGTGATATATTGAATATGACGATTGAAGAAGGCGTTGAATTTTTCCAAAATGTGCCGCGCATCGAACGTAAGTTAAGAACAATCGTTGATGTTGGTTTAGGTTATGTTCGTCTAGGTCAACCAGCGACAACTTTATCGGGTGGTGAAGCACAACGTGTTAAATTAGCCTCAGAGCTACATAAACGTTCGGCTGGTAAATCATTCTATATCTTAGATGAACCGACAACAGGTTTGCATGCTGATGATATCAAGCGTTTATTAACAGTGATGCAGCGCTTAGTCGATAATGGTGATACAGTGTTGGTGATTGAGCATAATCTTGATGTGATTAAACAAGCCGATAATATCATTGATTTGGGACCAGAAGGTGGAGCTGGCGGTGGACAAGTAATCGCAGTTGGGACACCGGAAGAAATTTGTAAAGTCCCTGAATCATATACAGGTAAATATTTAAAAGAAGTACTAGAACGTGATAAGGCACGCGTGAGTGCCACAGTGAAAAAAGCTAAAGCGAAATAAATTGAATCATAACGTGTTGAGAAGGCAGCTTCTCAGCACGTTTTTTTGTTTGGGCGCTATCATTTAGGGAGTAGGTAAATTTTTATAGCTAGCTATTTTTCACCTTGAGGATATAATTGGAACGCGACACTGAAAAATAGTTAAGGAATGATGTACGATGGATAGAAGGATGCTCAATTGACATCATAAGCAAATGAATTTGCAAGAATGTTAGCAAAGGATTGGTACTCAATTGCTTGAAGGGGTGGTACTCAATTGCTGGCGCAATTTCCGTCCCATACTGTCATTGTAAGCTCATGTCTTCGCAACAACGTTAGCAAAGGATTGGTACTCAATTGCTGGCGCAATTTCCGTCCCATACTGTTCTCGTAAAGCGGATAAATCCGCTACAATGTCATTAAATGAAGGATTGGTACTCAATTGCTGGCACAATTTCCGTCCCATACTGTCATTGTAAGCTCATGTCTTCGCAACAATGACAGCAAAGGATTGGTACTCAATTGCTGGCGCAATTTCCGTCCCATACTGTCGTTGTAAGC
>NZ_JAFYUW010000054.1:0-2519 GCF_017549435.1 Brochothrix sp. | reverse complement strand
ATTAGCTGAACAAACGGGTTATCCATTTATTAGTGCAGCTAACAAGTTCCATGCTCTAACAAGCCATGATGCGCTAGTGTATACGCATGGCGCTATTAAAGGATTAGCAGCTAATGCAATGAAAATTGCTAATGATATCCGCTTTTTAGCGAGTGGTCCACGTAGCGGTTTTGGTGAATTAAGTATCCCAGCAAATGAACCCGGCAGCTCGATTATGCCAGGTAAAGTAAACCCAACTCAAAGTGAAGCGTTAACCATGGTCGCTGTACAGGTGATGGGTAATGATGCGACAGTTGGAATCGCCGCGAGCCAAGGAAATTTTGAATTGAATGTTTATAAGCCAGTGATTATCTACAATGTACTACAATCCGTTGGTATACTAGCAGATGCGTTAGATTCGTTCAATCGTCATTGTTTAATTGGACTTGAGGCACTACCTGAACGAATGAATGAACTTGTAGAGCAATCGCTTATGCTTGTAACAGCCTTGAATCCATATATCGGCTATGAAAAAGCAGCTGAAATTGCGAAAAAGGCTTTTGCAGATAATAGTTCGTTAAGAGCAGCGGCATTAGCAACAGGTTATGTGACGGAAACACAATATAATGAGTGGATTGATCCATTAAAAATGGTCAATTTACCAGAAGACGATAAATGAAGGTGAGTAATATGACAAACAATCGATTAATATTAGCGTTTGAATCAAGCTGTGATGAAACAAGTGTAGCAGTTGTGCGTAACGGTAATGAAATTTTATCAAACGTGGTATCTTCTCAAATTAAAAGTCATCAGCGTTTTGGCGGTGTTGTTCCTGAAATTGCTTCACGTCATCATGTCGAACAGATTACGTATGTGATTGAACAAGCATTAACAGAGGCGGATAAAACAATTGAAGAGATGGATGCAATTGCTGTAACAGAAGGACCAGGTTTAGTCGGGGCTTTACTTATTGGTGTAAGTGCAGCTAAAGCACTGGCTTTTACACACGATAAACCACTCATTGGGGTCCATCATATCGAAGGACATATTTTAGCAAATCAATTAATTGAACCACTTAATTATCCCTTGATAGCTTTGGTTGTCAGTGGTGGACATACTGAGTTGGTTTATATGAAAAACAATCATAGTTTTGAAATTATTGGTGAAACACGAGATGATGCTGCGGGTGAAGCCTACGATAAAGTGGGGCGCACAATGGGGTTAACATATCCTGGTGGTGCTAAGATAGATCAATTAGCAGCGGAAGGTGAAGATACTTATAACTTTCCACGAGCGATGTTACATGAAGATAATTTAGACTTTAGTTTTTCAGGTTTAAAATCAGCTTTTATTAATACGATACATAATAAAGAGCAACGTAATGAACCAATTGATAAAGCTAATTTTGCAGCTAGTTTTCAAGCAGCGGTTGTTGATGTATTAGTAGGCAAAACAATGCGTGCACTTGAAAAATACCCCGTTAAACAATTATTAATGGCGGGTGGTGTTGCGGCGAATCAAGGTTTGCGTACAGGTTTAACAGTTGCTTTAACCGAGCGCTTCCCTGATGTGAAACTTATTATTCCACCACTGTCTTTATGTGGTGATAATGCCGCCATGATTGGTGCAGCAGCAGATATGTTATTTGAACAAGGTGAGTTCCGCGGCATGGATATGAATGCCCGTCCGGGTTTTATGTTCGAACAACATTAAGTGCAACGATAGGTAACACACAGTTAAAACCAAGTCGAAAATGGCTTGGTTTTTTTAGTTTATTTAAAATTGAAAATAGGAGTTCATATTTTCTAAAAAATAAAAAAGTGCAGATTAATTGTTTTTAAAAGATACATGTATAAAGATTATACTCCTAAATAAAGCTACGAAAATACCTTTAAGATAGTATACTTTAAAAATATATCTAGCGATTACCATGTGTTTGACACCCTTTAATAATTAGATTATTCTGAATATTAACTAGTTTAATATTACTAGAAATAGATGATAGGAGATGAGTGAAATGGATAATATTTTTCAGAAAAAGTTACTCGTTTTGTGTTTAGGATTAAGTACCGTAGGGCTATCAGCACCACCGTTAGCGAAAGCTGCCCATACAGCATATGTGGAATACTATTATGAAGCTGGCTTTTATAAGCGCGGTTTCAAAGTGCACAATTATAAAGACAATGTACGAAAAAAATACATTACTTACAGGAAAAGTGCAAACTATAGGCTATCCAAAAAAACGCTCTATTCTTTTAGTAATGGTAACCGTGTTGCCTATACGCTGCATTGGAAAACGAAGTAGGTAAGGAGCATAATAGATGATAACGCTAAAAAAAGTGTCTAAAACGATTGTTAAGCATCATATTATCAAGGATTTTTCGTTAGAAATTGAAGCGAAAAAAATCACGGCTATCATTGGACCTAATGGGAGTGGTAAAACAACACTTTTTCGTTTAATTACTGGTTTGTATCGGCCGACTACTGGTGATATTGAGCGAACACTTCCAACGGAAAGGTGTTTTTTCTTACAAGGTAAT
>NZ_JAFYUW010000001.1:0-7814 GCF_017549435.1 Brochothrix sp. | reverse complement strand
TGAAACAAATTATGTGTAACAGACTACTATCGATAGATTTATTATTTATCCATTCAAAAAAGCTAGAAACGTTGTCAATAAACGTCTCTAGCTTCTTATATTGTTTATGGTTAATTTTTAATGAACTCTTTTAATGCTAATGCAAAATTACCTAACGTTGCCGCACCATTATCTCTAATACCCGTTGTAATAAGATACTCTTCAATAGGTGGCGTTTTTACATAATGATTATTAATCATTACGAAATTTTTTCTAACCAACTCAATCATATGGGGTCTACTCATAACACCTCCACCAAAAATAATTTTTTCAGGGGCTAATGTCAATGTCGCCGAATAAGCTGCTTGTGCAATATAATAGGCTTGTGTATCCCATACATCGTCTTCAATTGGAATTTTTTCACCTTTAATCCCTGTTCTAGCCTCGATTGATGGACCTGCTGCCATTCCCTCTAAACAATCACCATGGAAGGGGCAAACACCTTTAAAACCACTATCTCTTGGATGCCTTTTGACAAGCGCATGCCCCATTTCAGCATGGTTAATTCCACCAATAAATTCACCTGATTGAATTGCACCACCACCAATACCCGTTCCAATTGTAAAGTATAGCACTGAATCCGCTTCACGTGCTGCACCTTTAATATACTCACCATAAGCAGATGAATTCACATCTGTTGTGAAAACAGTGGGCACATCAATTGTTTTTTTTAATGTTCCAACAAAATCAAAATCTGCCCAACCCTTCTTTGGTGTTGATAACACATGCCCAAATGTTGCTGAATGAACATGGATATCGATTGGACCAAAAGAGCCAATTCCAATTGCGGCCACATCAAATTTCCGAAAAAAATCAATTGCTTTTTGTAATGTTTCCATTGGTGTTGTGGTTGGAAATTGAACAGTCTCAACTACTTCATATTCAAAATTCCCCACCGCACACACAAATTTTGTACCACCAGCTTCAATACTACCTAATAGTTTTTCACTCATATTTTTTCTCCCATTGTTCAATAATAATAGCTTCATACGGTTGGATATCATCGTCGAGCGCTTTACGATTTTGGTAATTCACTAAAATAAACGTGTGTTTTTCTGTGATAAAATCAGTAACCTGAGCGATTGATTGTATCGTTTCACTCATATTAACGACAATCAACCATGCACGTTCACCTTCGACACGTTTATAGATAAATAATTCTTTATGCGAAGGTAGTAAGAGCTCATAAGTACCATTTTTTAAGATAGAGTAATCATGTCGTAATGTGATTAAAGCTTTATAATAGTTAAATATAGATTTTTTTTGTTTTAAATCTTGGTCTACATTAATCGTCTTATAGTTTGGATTAACTTTAAACCATGGAGTAGCAGTCGTAAAACCCGCATTTTTTGAGTTATCCCACTGCATTGGCGTCCGAGCGTTATCTCGTGAGAGTTTATGGACAGCTTTTAAAAATTCAGCATGCGTCATTGTTTGTCGTTCTTTAACAAATTGACGATAATTACCAACTAACTCGATATCCTGATACTCTTCCAATGAAAATTCAGGATTTGTCATACCAATTTCTTCTCCTTGATAAATATAAGGCGTTCCTTGTAAACCATGCAAAACAGTGGCAAAGGCTGTGGCGCATTCGTAGCGGTATTCTTTATCATTACCCCAACGTGAAATAACACGTGCACGGTCATGATTTTCAAAATACAAAGCATTCCACCCTTTATTTCGTAACTCTTCTTGCCAACTGCTCAACACACGTTTTAACATGATCAAATCTAATGCTTGATGCGCCCAACGACCATTTATATCATTTGGCACACGATCAACATGCATATGTTCAAAAGTAAAAATCATATCAAGTTCTTGACGCTCTGGTGCTACTAATAAATGCGCATCATGTGATTTGGCTGCTGGACTTTCACCGACAGTCATCATTTCAAAAGGTGTTAATACCTCTTGATTCATTTCATGGATAAATTCATGCATACGAGGTCCATTTTGCTGATTTTTTGTTGTAAGTGGCTTATCATTATCAGGAAAATCTTGATTTTTAGAAATAGATGTGATGACATCCATCCTCCAACCATCAACACCTTTACCTTTCCAAAAACGTAGCATGTCATAAATATAGGAACGAACAGTTTCATTTTCCCAATTTAAATCTGGTTGCTCTGCTGCGTAGTAATGAAGGTAATATTGTTGACGCGTTTCATCCCAAGTCCATGCTGATCCACCAAATGAACTGCCCCAATTATTTGGTGCACTGCCATCTTCTTTAGCATCTTTCCAAATATAAAAATCACTAAAAAAATTATCTTTGCTTTTACGGCTTTCTTCAAACCACAGACATTTATCTGACGTGTGATTGCCAACAAAATCCATAATAACTCTCATACCTTTTTCATGCGCTAACTCAATCAATTCATACATCTCTTCATTCGTACCAAACATCGGATCAATCAAACGATAGTCAGTAATATCGTAACCATTGTCTACTTGTGGCGATAAATACATTGGACTTATCCAAATAGCGTCGATTCCTAAATTCTGCAAATAAGGCAATTTTTCTTTGATGCCCGCAATATCACCAATACCATCGCCATTCGTGTCATTGAAGCTCTTTGGATATATTTGATAAATTACAGCATCTTTCCACCATTTGTCCGTCATTATCACCACTCCTTAACTTTACTATATGATAAATAATCTAATATACTACTTTTATCAATTTGAGTATTTTTCTTTATGCTTCTTCAGCACTTGTAATGTTTTCTTCAACCATTTTTTTTCGTCCATAAAAATATGTTGTAGTAAATGCGATTATAAAACTAATCGCTATCCCCAACATAAAAGCGGGGATTGAAGATGGCTTAATTGCGATAAAGCCAATGACACCCGCTGGCCCCATTGAAACTGCTAAAACGTGTAAGAAGCCAATCACTGCTGAAGCTATCCCTGCTGCGATTAAACCAATAAAGAAGGGGAATTTTAATTTAAGATTAACCCCAAACATTGCTGGTTCAGTTATACCTAACATTGCTGAAAAGCCTGCAGATGAAGCCAATGCTTTTTGCTTTTTATTCTTTGTAATAAAGAAGATTGCAAACGTTGCTGCCCCCTGCGCGACATTCGCCATTGCTGCGATTGGAAAAATAAATGAACCGCCTGTTTTTGCCATATCGGCTAGTAGAGTTGTCTCAATGGCTGGAAAACTTTGATGTAGACCTGTTAAAACAATCGCAGAATAGAAGAAACCGAAGATTCCTGAACCAATCCCTCCTGTTGTTGCATATAACCATACGATACCATCAGTAACGGCATCAGATACAACTCGCAAGACTGGCCCAACCACAATAAATGTTAAGAAACCAGTGATAATAATTGCTAACATCGGTGTAAAAGTAAAATCAATCGCATTGGCTAATTTTTTATGGAAGAATTTTTCCAATGTCGCTAGAATCCAAGCAACAGCGATGACTGGTAAAACCTGTCCTTGATAACCAGCTTGTGCAACTTGAAGACCAAAGAGATCCCAATGTGGCATTGTTCCTGTTGCAACAGCTTCAGCTACGCCATAACCATTAACGAGCGAAGGCATCACCATCATCATACCAGCTGCTGCTCCAAGATAAGGGTTTCCTCCAAAACGTTTTGTAGCTGATATACCAATTAAAATAGGTAAAAAAGCAAAAGGTGCCGATGCCATCATGTTAATAATTTCTGCTGCGCCTTTAATGCCAGGGAACATCTCCACAACTGATTTGGGACCAAATAAACCGACGCCTGTTAAAACATTATTCAAGGCCATTAAGAGACCACCCGCAACCAATGCAGGAATGAGCGGCACAAATATATCTGATAAGACTTTAATCAATGCCATAATCGGGTTCTCTTTTTTACCTTGAGTTGTCATTTTTTTAAATTCATCTTTATCTGCTTCACCAACACCTGTAATTTTAACAAATTCAGCATAAACATCATTAACATCACCAGGACCCACTATAATTTGATATTGACCGTTTGCTTCAAACGTCCCTTTTAAATCAACATCCTCATCCAGTGCCACTTGATCAATTTTAGAAGTATCTTTGATGACTAAACGTAATCGTGTGGCGCAATGTGCGGCTCCTAATAGATTATCTTTTCCAATCGCTTGGGCTATTCGTTGGGCTACTTCTTTATGCTTCATTATGTATCTCCCCTTTTCACTTATTTATTAGATTCCCTTTTTGAAAACGCTTTTATAACTTGAATAATACAACCGTTTTCATTTTATGTCAACCGTTTATCACATTTTTTAAATAATTAATATTTAATTATAAAAAAGCTAATATAAATATAGATTACATCTATGTCATACGATTGACATTAAGTGAATAAAGCGTTATCATTTCATTGAAGGTATTATAAATAAAACTTATGAATATAGCAGGATATTACATCCTGAAATACAAATTGGTCGTTTACATAAATGACCCTAAAGGAGCTCTTATGGAAAAGATAATCACTGAATGGACAAGCGAACTTCGTTATCTCCCGTATGAAAAATGGAATGCTACATATAAAGAAAATTTAAAAAAGACAGTTGCTCAATCTAAATGGCGACTTGCTTATCATATACAGCCTGAAACGGGTTTATTGAACGACCCCAATGGCTTTTCCTATTTCAATGGGAAATGGCAATTATTTTATCAATCTTTCCCATTCGGCGGTGCACATGGTTTAAAGAGTTGGGCACATCTTACTTCGACTGATTTAGTTCATTGGGAATACGAAGGTCTCGCTTTAAAACCAGATACACCCTTTGACTCACACGGTGTTTACTCAGGTTCGGCTTTACCAATTGATGACCAGCTGTTTCTATTTTACACAGGAAATGTACGTGATAAAGATTGGACACGTCATGCGTATCAAAACGGTGCTTGGATGGACACCAATGGGACTGTTACAAAAATTGCTCAGCCACTATTCCCCGAAGATTCTCACTATACAGATGATTTTCGCGATCCGATGATATTTCCTTACAACAATGGATTTGCCATGGTTATTGGAGCCAAAAATTTAGAAGGAGAAGGGAAAATCCTTACTTATTTTTCGGCAGACAAAGATGTTAAAAATTTCAAACAGCTTGGTGAATTAACTTTTACTACAAAGCCTTTAGGTTATATGGTGGAATGTCCCAACCTAGTATTTATCGATAACAAACCTCTCCTTTTATTTTGCCCTCAAGGTTTAGATAAAAACATCAAAGAGTATGATAATATTTTCCCCAACATGTATGTTGTCGCAGATGAGTTTGATATTGCAAACAATGAATTAATCAATCCGTCGTCATTGGCTAACTTAGATGAGGGCTTTGATGTCTATGCTACACAAGCTTTTAATGCACCCGATGGACGTGCGCTTGCA
This sequence comes from Brochothrix sp., assembly GCF_017549435.1. NCBI lineage: Bacteria > Bacillati > Bacillota > Bacilli > Caryophanales > Listeriaceae > Brochothrix > Brochothrix sp. Next base: position 2,408 of record NZ_JAFYUW010000001.1, on the reverse strand, counting down.
GTAAGTTGGATTGGTTTACCCGATATAACTTATCCTACCGACACAGAAGGATGGTCAAATTGTTTAAGTTTAGTTAAAGAGCTGACGCTAAAAAACGGGGAATTATTCCAATATCCTGTTTCAGAAACACTTAACCTGCGTCAGAAACAAACTAAATTAACAGCTGGTACCACTAACATAAAAAGCACTGCTTACGAATTAGCAGTTGAAGTGCCTGCTGGCGAAGTAAGTACACTCACTCTGTTTGCTAATGAAAAAAATAGTCGTGGCTTACTGCTTACAATCGATGCGAATCATGGTAAAATTACCCTTGATAGAAGTAATGTTGGCATTCCTTTTGCAGAAGCATTTGGTCATGTTCGTACCGCTGAAGTTTCTAAAGAAAAAAACATCACAGTCAATATTTTCGCAGATACTTCGGTCATTGAAATATACATCAATCAAGGTGAGCGAACACTGACTGGTCGTTTCTTCCCTGATACAGATCAAACATACCTTCATCTAAAAAACATAAAAACGGCTTCATTCTATCATTTAGAAAGAACTAACAACTAAAACATGAGGTGATGATATGGTAGTGAAATTAACAGACGTTGCAGAGCTCGCAGGCGTAAGTGCCACAACTGTTAGTCGTGTAATTAATAACTATGGTTATTTAAGTAAAAAAACAATCGATAAAGTTCATTCAGCGATGCGTGAATTGAACTATCAACCAAATAGCCTCGCTCGTAGCTTGCAAGGTAAAAGCACTATGCTGATTGGTCTGGTATTCCCATCTGTTCGTCATCCCTTTTATGGTGAGCTGATCGAAAATCTCGAACGAAAACTTTTTGCCAAAGGATACAAAGTCATCTTGTGCGATAGCGAGAAAGATCCTGAAAAAGAGCGTGAGTATTTGCGAATGTTATCGGCAAATCAGGTAGATGGTGTTATCGCTGGTAGTCACAATCTCAACATTGATGAATATCAAAATGTTACCCTGCCAATCATCTCTTTCGATCGTTTTTTAGCTCCAGGGATTCCGATTGTTTCATCAAATAACTTTGAAGGTGGTAAAGCTGCCACTGAAGCATTAATCGCTCGTGGCGCAAAAAATATCGCTATTATTACAGGTGCTAACGACACTGCTTCCCCTAGTGATTACCGTTTTGATGGTTACAAAGCAGTGATGGATGCACATAACCTCGAAACAAATGGCATCCGCTTAAAAAGTGATTCATCTGAACTTTTAAAGCAGATTGAAATTGAAAAACTACTGAAAGATGAGTCTATTGATGGTATTTTTTGTACAGATGACTTAACAGCAGTCACAGTTATCAATATTGCCACAAGAATCGGCATCAATGTCCCAACTGACTTAAAAGTTGTGGGTTATGATGGCACTAAACTTCTCCATCAACTAGCTCCTTATCTCTCAACAGTCGTTCAACCTATCGATGAGATGTGTGATGTCATGATAGAATTATTAATGAAACGAATCGAAGATGCTGATGTTATTTTAGAAGAAACATATAGTCTACCCGCGCGTGTTTCACTTTCGGAATCATGTTAACCACAATAAACAATAAATAATTTTAAGCTAAGAATGCCTTTAAAGGTCTTTTTAGCTTTTTTTATTGTACCTCTCTTCAACTCCTAGATGTCATAATAAATAAAGTCTGTTGACTTTCATCAAAACAAAAACAGTACTCTTGCAAATAATCGCAGGAGTACTGTCCTTTTATTATTTAGCGCTACATTTTTTAGCGTTTTTTACCATTCGTTGCAATTACTTTTTTGTACCATTCAAAGGAATCTTTTTTATAACGTTTCATTGAGCCGTTCCCTTCATTATCACGATCAACATAAATCATCCCATAACGTTTTTTCATTTCTCCTGTTGTAAATGATACTAAATCGATAATTCCCCATGGCGTATAACCAATCAATGGTACACCATCATAAGTCACCGCTAATTCAAGTGCATCAATATGTTTCTTCAAGTAATCAATACGAGTGTCATCATGAATCTTGCCATCTTCTTCTAATTCATCAATCGCACCAAAACCATTTTCCACAATAAATAACGGCAATTGATAACGATCATAGAGACGGTTCATTGTATAACGTAAGCCAGTTGGATCAATCGCCCAACCCCAATCACTTGATTCAATATAAGGGTTTTCAACACCATTTGCGAGTCCACCATTAACGACATTTCCCGTATTATCTTGAGTAATATCTGCTTTTACAACGGTCGACATATAGTAGCTAAACCCAATATAATCAACAGTACCATTTTGCAAAATGTCTTTATCTTCTTCTGTGATTGTAATATCGTATCCTTCACGTTCAAATTCTTTCAATGCATAGTTGGGATAAGCACCACGACAATGAACATCTGCAAAGAAGAAACGTTGACGCATCGC
>NZ_JAFYUW010000007.1:0-3071 GCF_017549435.1 Brochothrix sp. | reverse complement strand
TATAAATGAAGCTGTGCATTATGAAGCGTGGGAAGTTAAAGCTGATAATTGCTAAAGTTATAAAATAGATGTCCACAACTTATACAGTGGAAGTGCATAAGTTTTCTGTGAAAGAGTTATCCACATGTGGATAACTCTTTTTTAACAGCTAAAACTATCTTTCGATTGTAAGATAACTTAAAATAAGAAGAGAGAAGCTAGAGATAGAAATGAGGGTGAGAAATGGTGCCGAAAATTGAGATGACAGTTAAATCTGCCAAAATAGCATTAGAAACAATTGAAACGGTTGATTTTCATGTGAATGATGATTTAAAAGTGTTATTTATTTTGGCTGATCACTTAGAGGTTTTAAAGCAAGGGAAGGTCATTTTATTAAAAGCGGGTGACATTTTTCTTGTTAATCCCGGTGAAATAATTGGAATGGTGGGAAGCTCTAAAAACCGTGTTTTAATGCTGAATATACAGCTGCTGGAGTTTGAACAATTAGTCGGTCAGTTTAAGTTAACCCGTCCACTCTCGTTAAGTTATCATCATGATGCCTATAAAAATTTAACGAAATTACTCTCCCGCTTGTATATTGAACAAATGCAAAAGAAAAAAGGCTATCAAGCAATAATTAGTGGGTGTGTCTCTTTAGTTCTCGGGACATTGCTGCGAACATTAACAATTGAGCCTCTATCATTTAATCGAACGATAGATAATGATAATAAAATTAAAAACAGAGAAGTGATGGCCTATATTAATGAACATCATACCGAAAAATTAACTTTACAAAAGCTGGCGGATCACTTTTATGTGAGTAAATTTTATCTGGCACATCGTTTTAAAGAAGATTTAGGAATGTCAGTAGGTAAGTACCTTAAGGAGATTCGTTTGTTATACGCGATACGTCAGTTGGAAACGAGTCATTTATCGGTGGGAGAGATTGCGATTAATAATGGCTTTCCAAATGTGCGAAGTTTTAGTAATGTTTTTAAAGAACGAAATGGAATGACGCCAACAGAATTTCGTAAAAAGAAACCGATTTTATTTACTGATACGCCAGGTATAGAAGAGTCAGATGTCTATCAATTACTGGAAAACTATATAACAATTGAGGAAATAAGTGAATTAAAGAAACATGATTTTGAGCTTTTTAATAAGAGCATCGATCTGTCTCGCGTTATTGGAAAAATGGCTGTTAAAAATTTTGTTGTCAAACTAAATCCACTCAATTTAACAAATACAACTGCTTTGAAACTGATGCAATTAGGTGTGCGTTATATTGCTGTGGAAAAAATCATTTTGAAAGTTAAACATAATGCTAAAAAAGAAATCTGCTTTAAAGATGTGACCGATATAATTGATAATATTTTACAACAGGGGTTCTTACCCTATATTCAGTTACAGACAGTGGATTGGGAAGCGATAAAACCATCTGAAAAAGCTGTTTTTTTAAAAGTATTAAAACAACTGTCTTATCATCTACAAAGTAACTATCCAGATATGACAGGTTGGGTCTTAGAGTTTAGATGTTTTTATGAAGAGGGAAACGATAGTTCACTTTGTAGAGAGTTAGTCGAGGCAATTCCATATTTTGTAGAGATAATCCCTATCCATCTTCATTTTCCGAGGCATCCACATAACATTGCTGACATTGAAAATAACAGTGGTATTATGATAAAAAGTATTGATGATTTTTCTCAAGTCAGAGAGCTGCCGTTAGAACAGGCAATGGTTGCCTTGGAAGCACCTGCAATTATTGATCGAATTGTAGAGATGGAAAATATTAAAGGTCAGACAGCAATACTTAAGCAAATGGCATCGTTTGATCAGGATGAGTATTTGATAAAAATGACCGAGCTGACAATGGCCAATTCTACAGTATGGTATATGCTTAACCAGCTCAAAAGTGACGGTGCTTATTATATACCACTTTCGTTAGATGCTACGCCGCTTTTTAATTATTTTCCAACAGAATTAGCAGCGAAAATGGCTCTAATGGACGCGTATGGTTTTTTCAAAGTGAACATTCATGCGTATCAATTCATCAGTGAACTATATCGAGAGATTGTATACCAAGATGAACATTGTATTGTTACGAAGAGGCGAGAAAATTATCGGATTTTAATGGTTCGTCCCGAAAAAAGTAGTTTGAATTACATAAGACAAGCTGATTTCAACCAGGATGTGATAGAGCAAGAATCAGCATATGCAAAAATTGAATTAGAGCTTGATAATATTACAGGAACTTATAAAAAAAGTAGTCGTCGTTTATCACCCGAAATTAAGCAACAACAAGACGAATTAATAGTGCTGGATAAAACAGCAACACCTTCGTTAATGGATGTTATGGCTTATAATAACGTACATCAACCAGCAATCGAAATAGAAAAAATAATAATAGAAGAGAATTACCATTTAGAAGTATCCTTACCGTTATTGGGCATTTATTATATTCAATTAGATAAAATGCTGGATTAAACTGTTAAATATTGCTGTCTATCGTTACATGGTGTAATGATAGGCAGCAATATTTTGTTGTTTTTCAACAATAAAACAACCTCAAAACTGTAAGCGTTATCATATAATGATGATGTAAAACATAATTGGGGGGTTAGTCTGATGAATGAGAAAAAAGAACGCAAACTAAAAATAGCAAAACAAGTAAAAACTGACAAAGAATTAGCAAAAAAACAACGGCTAATGTCAAAGAATTTAACAGTAACTGAACGTGATGAATTAAAAAAGAAAGCTAAAGCAGTTAAAAAGGTAACACAAGAGGAATTTAAAACTTTAAGTAAATCAGTGAAAAAACAACGAAAAAAAGATGCAAAGCTCTATCGTAAAATTAAAAACAGACCACGAAATCTCATGATTTGGTCGGTTGTTGCGCTTGCGGTTGTTGGTGTCGGTATTAAAGTAGGTCCAACTGCTGCACATATGTATAGTGTGATGACAGGTAAAAACATAACAATTAACACAGAGACGCCGGCAGGTGAAAAAGCTCGAGCTGCAGGTAATGAAGTGGCTCGTAAGATCGCTAATGAGGGTATTGTATTGATGAAAAACGAAGATAGAAGTCTACCATT
>NZ_JAFYUW010000053.1:0-4721 GCF_017549435.1 Brochothrix sp. | reverse complement strand
TTATCGCCCCCACCGGCATTGCGATTACCAAACCCACTAGTAAAGACGTAAAATAATTTTCCATGTATTCCTCCTTAATTATCTGTTTATTTTATTATGAAATTATCATAGCATAAAAATACATATTTAATCTCTAAAATTGTATAAAAATGCAAAATATGCTTAAAAGTGTCTTTTAGTATCAAAAATCCAACTTGTGCTTCATCCGCTAAACGCTTCTGTCTTTAAACTAACTAAAAAAACTTGTTATCTCTATTTGATTAGAGAATAACAGTTTTTTTATGAAAGCAATCTTCCCAACCACAAAGTGTATATCCTTGATTTTTTGACTCTGTTAAAGTCATTCCTTGTACAGAATTAAGATTATTTGATTTTAAGTACTAAACACTTCATGCAGCAGGTCCTGCTTCAATCGTTAATAAATAATCCAAAATAAAAACAGTCACTATTAAATTCTGAAAACTAGAATTTAACAATGACTGCCTTATTTACTTTTAAAACAAATAGTAAAAATAAAACTGATCACTAAGCCGAACAACATTAGGATAACGAGTTCTCCCATTAAACTAACTTGGTCTTTTAAAAATTGATTAATTAAAATAACGCCTATAATAGCTGAAAGTAACAATAATCCAAATTTCCTCAATGATTCATGTCACCCTTTCTCCACTTTTACAGCACTATTATTATGTCAGTAACTAATTTTATCACATTTCGTTCAATTAAAGCGAATACACGATAAGTCGTTACGTGTTTAGACACATGAATGTGGCGAAAATCGTACGTTCGGAATCTTGTATTGTTATATAGTTATTATTTCACTATACTAAGGGTGTGGTAGAGGAAAAAGGTATTTTTTAGAAAAACGCACTTTATTTTTATAATTCTCTTGCCTCAAAATAAACGATAATATTTATATTATCATGGAGGAATTCATTATGTTTAATTGGTTAAGAAGCAGTAAGATTGCAATGCCGATACTAACAGTTTTACGTGTCTATCTTGGAGTACAATGGTTCACATCTGGCTTCCACAAAATTTTTGGTGATACACCATTTGATGCCGGTGGTTTTATAGGTAATATTGTTAAAAATCCAGTTGTCGGACCTGAAGGCAACCAACTTTATCCAGCATACACTTGGTTTATGGAAACTTTTGCAGTAGGTAATAGTCAATTTTTCAGTTTCCTTGTAATGTGGGGCGAATTATTAATCGGCTTAGGTTTAATTGTTGGTTTATTCACATCAACAGCTGCCTTTTTCGGAATCGTCATGAATTTCCTTTTCCTATTCGGTGGTACAGTTTCAGTAAATCCCCTCTATTTAATCCTCGGACTCCTCGTTTTAGTTGGCGGACGTAACTCAGGTACAATTGGCCTTGACTTCTACTTCCGCAAATATGTTTCACCTAAGTTGTTTAAACAAAGACAACATCGTTAATTTTGATACAACTTAAAAAGAGGCTAATGCCTCTTTTTTTTGCCTTCAAACAAATTATTTGGTTGTGCAGGTAATTGAGTGTACTATTATGGTAATAAATGAATGAGGTGAACTTATGAAAAAAGCATTAATTATTGGCGGTACAGGTACTATTGGTAGTGCAGTTGCAAAAGCTTTATCTACGACTCACGAGATCTTGATTGCGTCACGCTCTAGCGAGTACCAAGTTGACTTAGCATCACCTACGAGTATTAAAGCATTGTTTGATAAGGTAGGAACTGTTGATGCAGTTATTATCTCTGCTGGGTCCGCTCACTTTGGTCCATTAGCTACTATGACTCCTGAGGACAATCTGCTCAGTGCCAATAACAAGTTATTAGGACAAGTAAACACTGTTTTAATTGGCAAAGATTATGTTGCTGATAATGGTAGCTTCACACTGGTAACAGGGATCATTATGGATGAACCCATAAAAGATGGTGCCTCTGCTGCAATGGCAAATGCTGGTGTCAAAGCGTTTGCGAAATCTGCTGCGACAGAAATGCCACGTGGTATTCGTATCAATACAGTGAGCCCCACTGTTTTGGATGAATCTTGGTCTATTTATAAAGATTATTTTGTCGGTTTTGAAACAGTATCTTCAAACAAAGTTGCTAACGCATTTGTCAAAAGTGTCAACGGTGTTCAAACTGGTCAAAGTTTTACAGTTTATCAGTAGCTCCATTATTTCAAAAAATAATACATCATATTTATAAAATACAAAGTATTTAAAAAACCAGTTATAGAGCTTCGGCTCAACAACTGGTTTTTTGTCAATTATTTATACGCGTGGAATTTTATTACTTAAAATATTACCTGCGTGTTTTTTTTGACTGTTAGCATGCTTTAATTTATCAGGAGTAACGTCATTACCCTCTTTGTCTAAAATTTTCAATCCATCAATTGTTCCTAATACTTGGCCTCTTATTTCACCTAAGTATGCTTTACGTAATTTGAGTTGCTCTTTTGTTTCAGCGGGAGTTAAACCCTCTTCTTTCTTTTTCTTTGCTAAGGCATTAATTCGATTCAAATCTACTTTCATTGTAAATACGCTCCTTTTTTCTTGAACTCTTTGTCTAAGAATAGCATAATTTAACGACTGATGCCAATTTATAGGTTCAGATTGGTCAAACATTAGCACTTAGCTCTTTTTTACTTTTGGTTTAAATGGGATGAATTCAAAAGCAACTTTATTTGCATCATCTAAAATAAGCACTGCATTGAATTTTTTACCTTTTTTACTAAGAAAGCCTTTTATTAAGGCTGTACGTCGTGATTTTAATAACTTACTACACATCGGACGACTGATTTTTTTATTAAGAATTTTTTTGTATATAACGAAGTCACATTTCTCACAGCCATACACTTTAAATTTTTCTAAAACAGACGCACCACATGAGGGACAGATTCCTAACGGTTCCTCTGTCATCGGGATAGCAATTTTTTCAGTACCTATTTGTTCAGGTACGGTAGCAATGAGATGCTGTATGAAACGTTGAATGCTGCCTAAGAAAGCTTCTTGTGTTCCCGTTTTATCATGGATTTTTTTTAAATAACTTTCCCATTTAGCGGTCATCTCTGCACTCGAAATTTCGACGCCTACAATCGCTTCACACAGTATACTCCCCTTAGCAGTTACCTGCAGTTGATTTGCAGTTACTTCAATATAATCTTGACGCTTTAATGTTTCAAGAATACTTGCTCTCGTTGCTTCAGTTCCAATACCTTCAATTGCTTTTAAAATTGCTTTAGCTTCATCCTCAGCTGTGCGGCCGATATTCTTCATAGCCGTGATCAATGTCCCTTCAGTGTATGCAGGTGGTGCCTTGGTTTCAGCCTCTTTTTCATAAAGACGACTTTGAACAACTTCATTAAGCTCAACAACTGGTAACTTTTCCTCATCTGTTTTTTTCTTAGCTGCTCCGATAATTTCTTTCCATCCTAGCTGTCTAATCATACGTCCCGTTGTTTTGAAGATTTGTGTATTAACATCCGTCAGTATAATTGTTTCATCATAGATATACGGTTGTGCAAAAATAGCTAGAGTTCGCCGTAATATTAAATGATACAATCGTTGCTCCATTGGTCCCAACTTTGCTAGGGCAGCGGCAGTGGGTATTTTTTTGGTTGGGATAATAGCGTAATGTTCCTGAACTTTTGAAGCATCAACATGACGTTTTGTTGCATAGTTTTGTGGGTCTTTAATTTCCACACCGGCACGCTCACAATAGCCTTCAAGATTTTTTTTCAAGTAAGCATATTCTGCTGGCGTAATGTAATGACAATCCGTTCGTGGATACGAGACTAATTTTTTTTCATATAACGTTTGAACAATCTTTAATGTCGTAGCCGGACTAACTTTATATAACTTATTGGCTTGACTCTGTATATCAGACAATGAATAAAGACGTGGCGCATATTCCTTTTTTTCTTTTGTTTCCACTTTAGCAATACGAGCTGCTTGTTCCTGTTGATGAATCACATCGAATCCTTTAAAAAAATCTATCAACTCAGGCAGTGTTTTAAATGTATCTTTATATTTTCCAACATAGGTACCTTGTGCAGCATTTACATGAATATATGCTTCAAAATAAGTTTGTGGTTCAAAATTTTCTATTTCTTGTTGACGTTGCCAGATTAAATATAGTGTAGGTGTCTGTACGCGTCCAATTGAAAAAACACCACTCAAACCTTTTTGTTGTAATAACAGTGTATAAAGTCGACTGATATTCATCCCAATTAGCCAATCACTAATTTGACGTGTTTGCGCTTCGATGTACGATGAAAAATAATCCTCGCCTGGTCGCAATGATTCAAAACCTTTCCGAATTTCATCATTTTCTAATGAGTTAATCCATAAACGTTTTGTGGGCTTATGTTCATTTCCACTGACCTTAATAATTGATCGTGCAATATTTTCACCTTCACGATCACTATCTGTCGCCACAATAATTTCATCAGCTTCGTCAAGGAGTCGTTTAACGATTCGAAATTGTGCGCGTTTATCTTTAGCGACCTTGAATTGATATGACTCAGGAAACATGGGCAACTCATTGAGCGACCACTTTTTCCATTCCGGTTTATAACTTTCTGGCGCTTGCAATTCAACCAGATGACCATAACCATAAGTGATTGCGACTTCATCTTCAAATAAAGCATCTTTAATCAGAAAACCACCTTCAATTTTTTGTTTAGATTTAAAACTGTCGGCATAAGCTTTTGCTTGACTAGGTTTTTCTGCTA